>JAKPOE010000400.1 GCA_029548025.1 Spirochaetota bacterium | reverse complement strand
GAGCGCTAACTTTTCACTTAACTGTTCATCAATATCAGCAGTAAAATAAACCTGATACATAGGCTAACCACATCGTGAAAAACCACATATACGGCATACCGAGCATCCTGACTCAAATTCCAGCGGGCCATGACATTCAGGGCACACGCCAACCATCACCGTATCGCTCCCTTTACCATTGGTCTCGGCAATATTTTTGTGTATGTCCTCGTTCTGCTCCTGTACTGCATCAGGATGTATGTATCGCTCTATAGCCTTTGCAATGGCATCGGCACATGAGTAGATCCTTCCACCCATAACCCATGCCTGATTGGGGCAGCGTACTCCTTTCAACTGCTTTATGATTTGCTCAGGTTCAATCCCTGATCGCAATCCTAACGAGATAAGCCTGCTTACTGCCTCGGCCTGGCTGGCTGCGCATCCGCCCGCCTTGCCCATGGTTGCAAACACCTCAAACAACCCATACTCATCTTCATTAATGGTAACATAGAGCGAGCCGCACCCCGTATTCATCTTCAGTGTTTTACCCCATGTTACCTCTTTCCTTGGGCGTGGTTGAATATTGAACATAATAGGCACAGGCTGCTTTCCCTTTTCAACCTGCAGCACCTGCGTTTCACGTGAACCATCCCGATAAACAGTTATGCCCTTGCATCCCAGATGATATGCCAGCATATACACCGTTTCAATATCTCCTACCGTTGCCGAATGAGGGAAGTTTACCGTCTTGGAAACTGCATTATCAACATATTCCTGAAACGCTGCCTGAATACGAACATGCCACTCCGGTGCAATATCATGTGCTGTTACAAACAAAGCACGTACATCTTCAGGGAGTTCTTCGATATGTGCCACTGACCCGGTTTGCGCAACCTTTTGCATAAGCTCATCAGTATACAATCCACGCTCTTTACAATATTCCACAAATAATGGGTTTGATTCAATCAATCTGCTGTTATCAAGGACATTGCGCACATACGCCAGTGCAAAGATGGGTTCAACCCCGCTTGATGTACCGGCAATGATGCTTATAGTACCTGTCGGGGCGATAGTTGTTGTTGTAGCATTCCTCAGCGGCTCATCACCGTTGTGTGCATACTCTGAAAGCGGGAAGTTTGGAAATGCTCCCCGCTCTTTAGCAAGTGCACGCGAAGCCTCTTTTGAAGCATCCTGGATGGCTGACATAATATTTTTTGCAACACCCAGCGCAGCTTCGGAATCATAGGGTATGCCTAACGCAATGAGCATATCAGCAAAGCCCATGATACCAAGTCCTATCTTGCGGTTTGCTTTTGTTTTTTCTCCTATTATTGGCAGCGGATAGTTGTTAACATCAATGACATTATCCAGAAAATGAACTGCTTTATAGGTAATATCGTTTAACAGTTCGTAATCCACACGTACCGACTTGCCATTGTTTACCACACATCGCGCTACATTAATTGATCCCAGATTGCACGATTCATACGGAAGAAGCGGTTGTTCCCCACAGGGGTTGGTGCTTTCAATGAGACCCACTTTTTTTAAAACATTTTTTTCATTAATCCTGTCTATAAATACTATCCCCGGTTCACCATTTTTCCATGCCATACGGACGATGAGGTTAAAAACTTCACGAGCTTTAAGCGTACCGCTAACCCTGTTATTTCGAGGATTGATGAGCTCATAGTCATCATCATTTTCCACTGCATTCATAAAGGCATCGCTCAGGGCAACTGAACAGTTGAAATTGGTAAGCGCGTCATTCTTTTCTTTTGCTTTTATAAACTCCAGTATATCAGGATGGGTAACATGCAGTATTGCCATGTTGGCGCCCCGTCGCGTACCACCCTGCTTTATGGTTTCAGTTGCTGTATTAAATATGTTCATAAATGAAACAGGCCCACTTGAAACACCTTTTGTTGTTTGCACAACATCATTTTTTGGCCGTAATTTTGAAAATGAAAATCCTGTGCCCCCGCCGCTTTTATGAATCAATGCCATATATTTTATTGCATCAAATATAGCATCCATTGAATCTTCAACAGGCAATACAAAGCATGCCGATAGTTGTCCTAAAGGCCTGCCAGCATTCATAAGTGTTGGGCTGTTTGGTATAAAAAGAAGGTCAACCATCATATCGTAAAAGGTTGTAGCAACCTGTGAAACATGCTTGCTGTCTCTTCCGTATAAAAAGTCAGCCGATGCTATATATTTTGCTATTCGCTCAAACATCTGGCGAGGAGTTTCAATGACCTTACCCTCTTCATCTTTTGCCAGATAGCGTTTCTCCAATACAATCTGTGCATTGTTTGTAAGATTTGGTTCCCTATCCGAATCAATAACGATATCATTCCAGATATCCATCTTTGTACTCACAAAAAACCTCCATTGAACATATAATTATTTGCCATTGTCATTACTGGCTTAATCCATATTCACGTTTTCTGTATCGTCGTTCCGGGCTTAACCCGGAACACATTTGCCGCTCTCGTCATTCCGTCATTCCGGACATGTTCCGGAATCCTTCCCCACCATGAGATTCTCTATGGTTGTTCACAATCCAGCCATCAGTAGTTTAACTAAAAAATAAATACTATATAGAGTATATACAATTATCCGGCATTAATCAAATACCAAACTTGTGAATCATTTTGAAAGAAGCAATTCTTTTTTATGGGCACATGGAAAAATCAGAATTCTCATTATTCACATCATTGGTAGCGCTACAATACACTATTTCTCCCGTACCTGCGCCCATACAATATCATAAAAAATGTAAGTATGAAAGCATCCAGTATAATAATGATCATCATTTGCAATGTATGTACATGCCGTTAAAGGAAGATGAAAAAGATTATTCTTTACTATCTACTATCCTGTTACTATAACGCAGTAATAACATTTTTTATCGATGATTCATCAGATAAAAAAATTATCCTGAAAAAGTTTGCACTCATGAATAGATTGCTTCTCTACCTCGCGGTTATTGTGTCACCAATTCATAAAATTGCTGAAACAGGTAGCGCGAATCATGAGGGCCGGGATTAGCCTCGGGATGATACTGAACGCTGAATAGTGGCAGCTTTTTATGCCGCAATCCCTCAACAGTTGTATCATTGCAGTTAATATGCGTTATCTCCACATCGCTGTTGTGTTTTATTGATTCATAATCAACAGCAAATCCATGGTTCTGCGATGTAATCTCAATCTTTTGTGTTAAAAGATTCTTTACCGGCTGGTTTGTGCCCCGGTGTCCAAACTTAAGCTTATAGGTTTTTGCTCCCATCCCCAATGCTATAAGCTGATGTCCCAGACATATCCCAAAACAGGGTATGTGAGCCTTCATTATATCTTTTACCAGGATTTTTGCATACTCCACAGCATCAGGGTCGCCAGGACCATTGGATAAAAACACCCCTTTGATATCCCTATCCTTTAAAACCTGCGATAACGCCATATTCCCGGGATACACCACAACATTACATCCCTGTTCATGGAGCAGCCGTAGAATATTCATCTTTACACCAAAGTCAAATACGGCAATGGTTGGCGCTTCACTTCTATCTTTACCAAATGAGTACGGTTTATTACACATCACATTACAGGTTAAATCCAATCCTGCCATAGCAGGATGAGCTAAAATCCTTTCCATGGCTCCACTGGTGTCCATACATATTCCTGCACGCATGGCACCTTTATCGCGAATATGGCGCGTTAATCTGCGCGTATCAATTCCTTCAATGCCGGGTATTTTATAATCGTTAAGATATTCATCAAGTGAGCGCACAGCCCGGTGACTGGAATATGCCTTGCTGTACTCTTTGACCACAAATCCTGCCACCTGCACTTTAGAAGATTCCACATCGTCATTGTTAACACCATAATTACCAATCATTGGATAGGTCATAGCAACTATCTGTCCACTATATGAAGGATCGGTTAAAACCTCCTGATATCCGCTCATCGATGTGTTGAATACAGCCTCGCCTATTGCATCTTTTTCATAGCCAAAGCTATACCCTTCAAAAATGGTTCCATCCTCTAACAGTAAATATGCTCTTTTTTGCATAGGCATCCTTTGTTTTTAGCTGTTTAACAATTATATAGCACGCACGCTGTGATTCAATAATTTTTAAAAAAATATGCATAGAAACATGGTTCGTTTTGAAACGGTGCCATACCAACATCAACATGCACATTTTCATTGTTTGATAGTTCATAGGTATATACCGAATATGCTGGCGAAGCAAGCACTGCATGAATCAGCTCTATGAGCTTTATCCCGATTAAGGCTCCTGCAAAAACAGCCCGCTTTCCGCCATCCTCCCAGTGATAGGTCAGCAACCCGCCTAACGTACATTCCGTAAGCCAGTAAGCATGTCCCCACAGCCTGTACCCTTTATAAAAAAGACCTCCACCAGGAACTATCGCCGAAGCAACAAAAGCCGTAACATCATCATGTAAAAAAAATGGTGGCAAAACCTTTTGTTTCTGGTACGCATACGAAAGCTGATTAAAAAAAGCAACCGTGTAGGTGACAGGAAGCGTTGCCCACAGGTAAATGCCCAGGCGGTATTGAGCATTTGTTTTGTTGCCGTTAACCCATGGGAAAAAATTGACATCCCAGTTGCCAAGTGCCGGGACAAGCATAAGCTGTGTTGCAACCGCACCTAACGCAACATATATCCCCGGCCAATCGGGTTCGCTGTGCGAAAATCCCAGATAGTGTGTTGAAAGGAATGCTCCATACCCCGGCAGCAGTATATTGCCAGAAGGATTAACAACACAGGTTGCCTCTATCGCGCGCTTACCATCGCTGTCACCTTTCAGCAGTTTTTTACCCGAATATTCTTGATTGATGTTCTCATGAATCTGAGCATCAATACGTTTAATAAGCTTAGTAATTTTATTTCCAACACTCATGGTAATTTGTTGAGCTTCGTTGTAATCGGCATGTATGGTAACCAGAGCGCTATAACGCTTAACGCTCACAATAGCGCATTCAGCTCCATCTGTAAGCGTATACCGTCCCTGCTGTAATCCATGCCATTGCCCTGCATTTATGATATAGGTATAGTTATTTATTTTTTGTTTGATAGTTACCGGTAAAACGTCAGAATGGCGTTTTAAAATTTCCTTTGCCGCTTTCAGAGGAATATTTTTTGCTATGGTGCTGCGTATGCTTATGGTTTCTTCTTTAAAAGTACTCATAGCTTCAAGAGGTTTAAATGTCAGGTTGCAGGTGTAAACAGGTCCAACAAGAAATACCTGCATATACACAATAAGGGAAACACCATACAGATGAGCCTTCCCAACAATTTCATCAGCACTTTTAGTGTTTGTTATCTGTAAAAATGTTTGCGCATCATAGGGCACCAGATGCCTGCCGTTTTTAAATGCTTCCTTGATTGCTTCTGATGTAATACTGCCCAGAGCTTTTATCATGGGGGTGTCAACACTGGTATTAACGATAATAACACCTATTGGTATATCATCAGCATAGGCTGCCGTGCCGATAACACTATATACCATGCACCATACTATTAAAAATGCATTGCGCATGCTATACCTGTAATTTTTTCATAATCGTTGACTGCAAAAACCGGCAACACTTCAATGCGTGCATCTTCCTGCTCCACAACTGATATAGTATACGGCACGGATAATGTATGAACCATCTCAACTATCTTGATGACAGACAGCAAGCTTAAAAAAGCGTATGATGCGCTTTTATTTGCATCATGTGTTCTATACCTATGATTTGCGCTGTCCCATTCTGACGGTCTGGCATAATTATAAAGTAATCCATAAACACAAAGATTGGTAATATGAAAATACCAGTATCCCCATGCTCGATATCCCTTATAAAACATGCCGCTTCCTCCGCCAAGCAGTGACAGGTAAACCTCATTTTTTTTATCGCCCATGGTGGGGACATTACCCTTATAGTACCGTGCTTGCTCAAGGTATGAATGAGAAAATGCATCGACAAACGAAGGCATGCCCCCAACAAAGAGCATATACCAGCCAAAATAGTATAGAGCTCTATCGTGACGCGAGATATCCTCATGATGTTTTTTCAATGTATCAGGTTTGTGGGTAAACCCCCACATCTGAATTCCAGTATAGGGGACAACATTGCCAATCCATAACAGCAATCCTTCATAATCTTCACTGGCATAATATCCAAAAAACGGTACAACCACCGGCATGGTAGCACTTGCCGGAATAGTAAAAGCAATTAAAGAACAGCTATCATCCCATGCTGCTTTTTTAAAAACAATCTCCTGTTTTCGGCCATAATAAAATTGTTGTATGGCTTCTGCTTCTTTTTTAAAATCAATGAGTACCATACAATCGTCGTATACACCATTACCAGCAACGATATTGTTGACTATGGTAACGTTATCCATAGGTTTAAGGGAAACAAAATCATCATGCAGTGTCTCCACGGTATAGCAGGTAAATGTTCCATTGATGGTAAAATCGCTTTTCACAGTATTATGCGATATATAGGCCGGCACCTGCAATCGCTGGCATAATAAAACAATAAATTGCGAAGCTATCTCTTCGGCTATATAGCTTGCCTCCCGATCGGATTTATCCATGATAGTGACATTGACAGTTGCTGTATAGCTACATACCTCTTTGCCATTATAGGGTATATCCAGCCCATATGCCGCGATATGCACCCGGTAGCCGCTTGCTGTCTGGCTTACTGTACCAATGACAAATAACGACAGTCCCATCTCTCTGGTAAAAAGTAGCATACACTGCTCATCATAACATGCATAGCGCTGCTGTTGCCGTGCTAAATTTTCAGGATTAACACTATCAAAAATCTGCAATGAAGCTGCTATGTTGATAATATGTTGCCGCAGAAGGGTTGCCAGAAACATCTCCTCTGAGGAAAAACCACGAATAAGCCCAAATCCTGCCTTTGGTTTTGCATACAGCACGGTTGAAGCAAGAATAAACACCATACACAGGAATAACTGTAATTTCTTCATGCTAACTCGTTTCATCCATGCCCTGCCAGCAAAGATTTTTATTGAGAATATGGATAAGATGGGAAAACACCCTGCCCCTACTTAATAACTATCTCATAAGGATACAGTAACAACACCTCTTCTTTATTGAGAGATTCAAAAATCAGCATATTGTACATATACTGCATCATATCAGAAAGAGCTGTCTGAAAACTTGTTCCCTTCAAGATTTTTCGTAAATCAATATCCTTTTCCGGTAACTGTATAACCTTAAACTCACCTTTTATATTTGCTAAACTTGCTGCATACGACAACGCAACGATAAGCCCGCCCTGTGTGTCAGCAAGTCCATTGTTCAGAGCTTGCGAACCAGTAAAAATTTTCCCTTCTGCAACCTGTGGAATAGCGTCGGCTGGTATATTCCTGCCCATCTCCACCTTCTGGATAAATTCATTATAGGTAAAATCAACATTCTTTTGTATAAGCTGCTTTTCCTTCTCGGTCATTGCCCTGGATTCAGAAAAGATGTCAGCAAACTCACTCATTTTGATTGTCTCTTTGCTTATGCCTAATTTTGCATATAACTCTTCAAGGTTCAGCTTGCCGAATAGTACACCAATTGAGCCGGTGATAGTTGATTTACTGGTAAATATGGTATCGCCTGTACAGGCAATGTAGTACCCACCTGAGGCTGCCATATTGCCAAACGAGATGATCACCGGTTTATTATAGCGTTTTTTCAATGCTACAAGCGAATGCCACATCAAATCAGATGCAATGGCCGAACCACCACCCGAGTTTATACGAATTACAACCGCCTTAACTGAGCTGTCGGCAAAAACCTTCTCTAAAAATTTTTTATAGTTTACATCACCAATCATAGCTGGCGATAGAAAATTATTATCCTTAGCAGTTCCACGTATAATATTTCCTTCAACATAGATAACTGCAATCTGAGGTTTTGGACCCCAATCATATGCATACATCTTTTCTTCTACATAGTCGTCACACTGCACCATGTATGATAAGCCATATCGCTCCACGCCAAGGCTCTGCAACACTTCCATTGGACGGGCAACTACATCAACAAACCCCTGTGCTTGAGCCTGCTGCGGTGTCAAAATGCCACCTGCCATGCACTTTTCAACATCTTCTACGGTCAGCTTTCGGTCACTGGCAATATCGCTTATAAACTGCTGGTTAAGGTCTTTCAATACTTCTATAAGATTTTCACGTGCTGCATCTGACATGTGCTGGCGGGTAAATGACTCGCCAAATGATTTATACTGACCTTTTTTGACCTCTTCAAACCTGATACCAACCTTATCCAGAAGACCTTTAAAAAAATACACCTCAGCCTTTAGTCCGGTAATACCAAATGGCTGGTTGGGAGTATAGTAAATTTTGGTTGCAGACGATGCTACGTAATATTCTAAATTACCCACTGACGTTACAATACAATATACGGGTTTCCCATTTCCTTTACACCGTTTTATCTCTTCACGAATTTCCTGTGCCTGTGCAAACGTTAGCACCGGCGCATCTATCTGTAGTACTACACCTTTTATACTTTCATCATACGTTGCCTCGCGCAATGAACGGACAATTTCAAAGAAGGATGCTCGTGAGCGCTCAAATATCCCTCTTTCTTTTATCTCTTTAACAGGCTCCTGTAAAACTATCGACAAAAACCTTTGTTTTGGACCTATTGCATTTCTAAATCGTTCATCAGTAAGGGTAATGCCAAACGTATACGCATGTGACTCCTGTTTGTTAAAATTAGTATACCCAAAATCATAGATAGATGACGCGCCTGTTCTGGTTGAAATGTCAAAGGGGACAGCCAGTGAAAAAGAAATATTTTTATCTGAATCATACTGTACAGCATACAGGATATCATGCCACATCATCCCTGAGAGGGTAAATATGTGCAACACATCACCCCATTCCTCACCTTCATATCGTTTGATATCCCATGAAAGCGAAAACATATTCCCAAAAGGACGAAGGCTCATTGAATACCATTCACGCTGCCGTAAGGAAAGCAAACCAGGTGATGGCTCATTTGCATGATCTATAACACACCCAAATGATAGATACTTTGAAGGTTGCAGCAGGAAGCTATATCCCCACGCTTTGACCGTTTCACCATCAAAAGTATATCTATTATATAATATTCCAAAACCAAACCAGTCTGTAAGCATAATGCCTTTTGCAAAATACCATGAATTGCCATCAGTCCTGGTAATTTCTTTATCATCAATTTCTATCTCCAGTGTATTATACCCAACGGTAAAGCCGTAAAATGTAGTTGCAACATAGTGAGTTCCAACACCTACCGGGTCTATATACGCATATCGATACTGCAAAGAAAATCCTTCATTAATATCAGCATACACTGGATTGCTATAGCTATATGCCGGCAACGAAGGTACCGATGCGGTAACACCAGGGAATACACCATCGGATGGCTGCACCTTCATTTCTGCATAAGCCAAATTGCTCCAGAATATGCTAATCAATATACATGCCAACGATGGTAATATCATCTTTGATATGTTCCTGTCCAAAAGCCTCAATTGCTTCAGTAATTGCATGGATCTTCTCCTCAATAGGTTTCATAATTGTTTGTTGCAAAACTTCTTCCAATCCTTCATCCCCAAAAGATACATCATTTCTGGCGTCGTATAAATCTGTCAACCCATCGGTATACAGTATCATTTCGTCACCAGCTTTGAAAGAGTACCGTGATGCATGAAATTGTGCCGCAGGATCAACCCCTAAAATCTTTGACCTCCCTTCCAATCTATAAAATTTCTTATCGTGTGATAGTACCACCGGAGCTATATGACCTGCATTAATATATTCCATTGATCGTGTCTTCTTATTAAAAAGTCCAATAAATAATGTTATGAGTTCAAACCCCTGATAGCGCATGGTAAGGAAATGATTTAATTCTGCAACAACATTGCTAATGTTCTTTTTTTCTTTTAACATACCATTAATGATGGCGCTTGTTGCCGATAATATCATTGCTGCTGACAAACCATGCCCTGAAATATCAGCAATGACCACCGCCACCTTATTTTTGTCAATAGTAACAATATCATAATAATCACCGGTTACCTTAAGGTATGGCCGTGCATATATTGCAAACTGAATGCCACAATCAACAGGTGATTTTTTGGGGAAGAGCCTCAACTGTATATATGATGCAAGGTCCATTTCCGTTTCATAGTCCCGTGATGCAATATATTCGGCTAAAGCTTTAGAATTAACTATCAACTGGTGTACCTGCAAAGACAACATTGCTAAAAAACTTAGCTCAGGGTTTGTAAAATAATCACCTTCTTTTCCTTTGATTAAAAGAACCCCCTGTAAAATCCCATCAATATAAACTGGAATACATGATGATATGTGATCATGTTTACAATACCTTTGCAATGCCCTTTCATATTCATTATTGGTAAAAGAACTTGTCATTGTGATGGTTTCTTTTCTTTTTTTAAAAAAGGTAACTATATCAGAGTCAGATTTTACATTTATAATTCTACTATCACCATACTCATAATCATCAATGATGGCATACTGTATCCCTTCAACCCTGATTAAGGTATGCAACTCTGACTGTATTGAATCTAATTTATCCTTCAAACTTCTTGGCGATGTAATAATCTCGGCAATTCTTTGTAAGGATAGTGCATATTCATCATTGTTTAAAAATATGATATCGTCAAAAGTCCGTACAATAAGCATCCTCAGGTGCAACAAAATAATCATGGCAATAACAAAAATAATGATACCATAATACATGCCGGATAAAATGGAATAAAAATTATATATATAAAATAAACTGAATGCCAGCACAACAGCAATAATAATGTCCATTACCATTGCTATAAAGTTTTTTTGCAGATTTGCCATGGAGGCAAGACTTGAGCTTGCAAGAAGTCCATTGCCAGCACTGACAGGGGTGGCAATTGCAAAAAAAAGAGCAAATAATATGCCAGGATACATATCGGCGATAGTTCCTGTTAATAAAATTGCATAGGGCACTACACCTCCAAGAAAAATAGCAGCAGCAATGACAAGATTTCGTCGTAATACAAATGATAGCTTATGGTTAATGGTAACCGTCAAAACCATAATCGAAGCAAGAAATAACAGTAGAGTCATGATGATAGTAAGCATGTATATTGTTTCAAAAGCAATATCGCTAACTAATGATATAATGCTTAGCACTAGAGCTATGCAGGCAGCAGCGGTATACCACACTTTTTTACCATGCTTACTATAATCATTGATAGTATATGTTACATGCAGCAACGACCATCCCACCAGAATATTGACCACCGGGAACATGATGAACAACTTCCCTGTAAAAAAAACATCTATATACATTAATAAACATAAAGCAATAGACACGGCTACAATCATAAATAACTGTGAAAATATATCATGCCGTGCCAGGTAAACCCCTATTCCCCATAGCACTATCACAATCGATGAAATACTAACAATCAATACTATCCATACTGCAGTCCTGTTATTATTAGTAAATTGCTGCTGCAGCATCTCATTATTCCCTGCCATGGTACACTCAAGGCCAGCGTCATCATTACTGGTAGTGGCCAATTGCCTGCACGAAATGATATGATATTGAAACATAGCTTTAGGAAACGATGAAATTGGATAATAGAACGTTTTCCCAATTACCAGCCGATCAAAGGTATACTGCAATGCATTGTGATAGCTTTGTGGAACTATCAGTATAAAAAAAACAATATAAAAAACAATGCAAGCATATATTCTATAATGTTTCTTCATTATGCTCTCGTAAGTATCATAATAAATTCATTTTCACCTATGGTGTTGCTTAACGATACTGTATTATCCAGCAATTCCGGATTTTTTTTGATTGCTGCCATGTCATGTCTGGCTATAATCAAACGTACAGGATTTCTTATCATAGCACTGTCATCATTACTCATAACAGGTTTAACGGTAGATCCATTATAAACAAAAAGTTTTATATCTGAAGTGCGTGATTTACCAATGAAATAATTATTGTTGCATTTCTTTAGTACCAGCAAAGAAAGATCCTTTTCAATAAGTTCCTTTTTCTTTATTACGGCATTGATCTTTTCTATAATAGTAAGGGGATAATAACCTAAACGTGCGTAACTCTGGAATAAAACACTAATGGCAGGTATAAGCAGCGATAGCAACGGTATATTTGCTCTTAATGAGCAGATGATGACATACGATATACTATCGCTACAATTGTAGATGCTAAAGAAATAATGCGCCTCATTTCCGGGATGGCGTATTACCCTGTAATGAGTATTGTGTATGAAACCTTCGTCAGGCGGCAAAAACTTTTTCAATACTTTGAATGATAGTTCATACTCTTTTTCTATCTCTTTATTTTTTATCAGTTCATGCATAAAAAAACTATTAACAGTAACTGTCGCAATCTTTGATGCAAGTGCCTTCAACATCAATATATCCTTTCTGGAAATCCTGGTTTTCTTTTCACCAATAACCATAAGTCCTAAAAATATATCATGATAATATATCGGAATGATGATCTCACTGCCAAGCTTTTCCATTTCAAAGATAATAGAACGTTGAAAATGCAACGAGGGATCAAGCTTACTCTTTATCAGTATATCATCACCAGACTGGATGATCTTCAATATAATATTATTTTTATCAATGCGGGCTTTCCGGATTATCTTCTGTTTTTGCTGTTTTTGATAGTATATGGTGTAGTCGTCGGTGGCATGTGAATAAAATATTAATAATCCTGAGCGCACCCCTATAAAGCGCAACACCCTTTCAAATATAACTTTTATAATATCATCATACGATTGTAACGATAAAAACATATCAACGGTTTGTAAATAAAGATCTTCATACCTGAAAGGCAAAATTTTTTTATGGATATGTTCTATCCAATAGGTATACAGCGGGAAAACAGTAACTGTAACAATAATAAGAAAGATGATAAGCAGATCACCAGCAATATGGACATTATAAAGCATCCATCCCATTAATAAAAGAATGGCAATAAAACAAACATTAAAACATTGAATTATCAGCTGACGTAATAATTTCATGGTATTGTTACGTTACATCACTAAAGTGTTGTATAAAATCTTTTTGTATTGCTTCAAAAATTGCTTCTTTACTGTTATTGCCGTTGATAATACAAAACCTGTCATCGGCTATTGACAGATAGTTACTGCGGATTCTTGTTAGCTCTGATAATTTTTCAAAAATGTCCCGATTATTCCCTGATCGCATAGCAATCCTTGTAAGAGCAATCTCCGGTTCAATATCAATAAAATATACTCTGTCGGGGACCGGAAAACCTTTTTCAAAATTCATGCGGACAATTTCATGAGGGCTGTTACCATCACCTGCCTGATACGCTGCTGTTGAATAAAAATATCTATCAACTATCACCACATATCCTTTATGCAACAAAGGCTTGATGTTGTGCTCCACATCATACGCTCTATCAAGTAGAAAAAGATCAAGCATCTGCTGCGTTGTTGCCTGTAGCTCACCCTGCAATATTTTTCGGATACTTTTTCCCCACCTGCTATCCGTTGGTTCCTGTAATAAGGCTGTTTTGGCACATTCCCTGCAAAAGGCATACAGTAATGTCGCCTGTGTTGATTTTCCTGCACCATCAATTCCTTCAAAGACAATCAAAAGGGGCGTCATTATCTTCATAGTATATAGTTTTCTTTTTTTTGATACCCGCTTTTAAACTTTTGCTCATACTCATCATACCCGGGCCGGTGGAGCAGCCCAAAGGTAAAACGCTTACCCTGTTCAACCGCTGGCTGATCATATGGATTAATGTTATATAGATATCCGGCGTAGGCTGTTTGCATTTCTAAAAACATAATAAGCTGTCCTGCTGATCTTTCATCTAACTCCGGTAAAATTATCGAGGCATTTGGTCGGGATGCTTCTTTTAATACAAGCTCTGTAGCCTGCTCCTCAAAACCATTGAGCTTGCGCAAACTTTTTCCAGAAAGATAATCCAGCTCAGCTTTCCCTTTATAAAATTCAGGGATGGTGATATCGGTACCAAAATCCTGCAATTTAAGGAATGTAATTACCTTATCATTTGGTCCTTCCAGATAAAGCTGAAGCTGAGAATGCTGATCAACAGTACCCAGCGCTGCAACAGGAGTAAGCCCCACCATAACCTCATTGCCATATATGTCAAAGCGTTTACCCAGCGATTCTGCCCAAAGCTGTCTAAACCAATCAGCAAAGAGAAATAGTTTTCGCGTATATGGCATAAGCACATTGATGCGTTTATTCTTTTTAACATCAAAGCAATAATGAAATGCAGCATTAAGCAGCGGTGCATTGCTCCATACCTCCTTGCCATAATATCTATCGATAACTTCTGCTGCTCCATGCAAGAGACCATTTATATCAATACCAATAAATTCTGCCATAACAAGCCCAACAGCTGTTAATACGGAAAACCGTCCGCCAACGTTTGCAGGGATTGGAAATGATGTAAAACCTTCCTCGCGTGTAATCTGCCGCATTATCCCTTTTGCAGGATCAGTAATGGTAACAATATGTTTTTTATAATCGCGTGTATTCTTTTTAATTGTATCTAACAAAATAGCAAAATTTGCATTTGTTTCGGTAGTTCCTCCTGATTTTGATATAACAAGAAACAACGTTGTTGGTATATTGATAATATCTAACAGTGAGTTCATCTCAATTGGATCAACATTATCAAAGAAATAAACTTTGCATCGTTTACCCCGTTTTTCATCAGGCAACTCATTCCAATAGATATCAGCCAGTGCATTCTTAAGTGCCTGGGGACCCAACGCCGAGCCGCCAATACCAATAAGCGCAATGGTATCACACCAATCAGTATGTTGTCTAAAACTTTGTATGTCTTTGACTAAGGAAGTGTTAAACGGTATTTCTAAAAAACCAAGCAATCCTTCTGCCTTTTCATCATCCATGCGTTTAAGGACTTCATTAAATTCAGGTCTTATTCCATCTATATCATTTTGTGACAATCCATGCTGTGTGCCAATATGTTCATCCATAAAATAGTTATAATCAAAGCGTATCATCATGCTCTCCTTTTTATCAAAATACCCGGGATAAGATTCTGCTATTAATTATTTTCAAAGCACAAGATACTATGTGCACATTATCAAAATGTCAATCATAATATTGTTGCTATAATCCTGGTTGTGTGCACGTTTCGGAAGTAGCGCACTATTACTTTTATCTATCTTATAGTAAGAAAAGAGCAACAAAGGAAGCCATTGCTATCGCCCCGGCATTTTGTATACTATTATTCTTGTCAGGTTATTAAGCATTATAATGGTAACTTTTCATATAATCCATATCAATTTACTTTTTATCCATAGCTACATAAAGCGCGCCTGTGCTTTTTTTAATCTATCCATGATTGCCCTGCCCAGACCAACCTCCTCCACCTGCTCAGCATAGATAACCTTAAGCTTCATAGCATCAAGCGCGTGCAAACATGAAAAGAGATTGCCGGCAGCCTGCCGCATATCACCTTCATCCGATAAGTACATGATGTGAATACTGGTATAGGGGATATCTCTTTTTTTAAAAAGCAATAGCCCACTGGTTGCATCGTCAGGAACAGACATGATATCGCTAACCAGTACAATCTTTGTTTGCGGTGCGTAATGGTAAGGCAACTGACCCGGAGCTTCAATTGTGGTGGTATGAGAAGTGACCACAAGTCCGGTTGTTCTTTCAATTTCCTCAACGGGTATACCGCCATAGCGAAGTACATTAATTTCATCATTTCCAATTTTTATAATGGTGGATTCAACCCCAACAGCACATTTCCCACCATCAAGAATGATAGCAACTTTATTGCCCAACTGCATAGCAACATGTTGTGCGGTAGTTGGGCTTAAATAGCCAAAAGGATTTGCACTGGGTGCTGCTACAGGCACACCTGCTAATTCTATAAGCCTGAGCGCAACCGGATGCAATGGCATGCGTATGGCAACCGTTGCAAGCCCCGCTGTTACTATATCAGGGATATCATCCTTCTTTGGTAAAACTATTGTCAATGGTCCTGGCCAGAACTTTTCCATACACTTCATTGCTGCACATGGTATGGCAGCCGCCACCATGGAAACCATGGACAGAGAATTGACATGCACAATCAAGGGATCAAAATGGGGGCGTTCTTTTATAGCAAATATACTTGCAACAGCCAGCCTATCAAATGCATTTGCACCCAATCCATATACCGTTTCAGTGGGGAAGGCTACCACCTCACCCTGTTTTATTGCTTCGGCTGCCTGTTGTATGGTAATGTCAGTTGCAGGGTAAATCATGTTTTTTTCTTCTTCACATAAATATACTTATCCACCCGGGCAATAATCTCGCCATCGTCATCTTTTACTGCAACAGTGAATTGAGGCAATGCTTTCCCTTTTTGTTCCACCTCTGTTTTAATAGCTTCCACTGTTTGTTCATCTATAAAAAATTCAGCATGCAGTGTACTTTTCCCGGGCTTAATAAAATCTATTGTTGCTTTTTTATCCCACACAATATAGTTGCTTCCCAGAATTTCCATGAGCAAAAACATGTAAAAGGGATCGCACATGGCATAGATGGAGCCGCCAAAATGCGTACCGACATAATTACGGTTGTACCAGGTCAACTTCATGGATACATAGACTTTTTTATTTTTTTTATCAAATCTAATGCGTATTCCTGCTCCTAAAAATGGAGGATAAAAATTGATTAAAATCTTCAATAATGTTTGTCGCAATCGCATATCAGCACCTATTAATTAAGAAATAATAATTACCCTATATAGTATAGTACCGCAAACAAAAGTAGATAAAAAATTTTCTTTTTGTTGTCACGATAGTTACTCAGTAACAGTATAACAGGTGAAGTAGCAGTTTTTTAATAATTGTTGTTACGCTATCCCCCAATAATCACAAATAGTGCACAATAGTGGATTATTATTCATCAATGAAAAATTTGATTGGTGAAGATGCCCATCATGAACAGTGTACAGTAATAAATAATATAATAAATAATAATTGTAAGTATTAGCAGTTGCCAGTAGAGAGTATTTTTTATAATTTTATAGATAAAATTATGTATTCACAGTAAACAATGCAATGCCACAAACGGTTTATCAATGGTTTACTATAGCAAGGGGAGACTACTATGAAGCGATTAGTATTTTTTTTCATAATAGCAACTGTGATTTTTGCATCACACTCTGGTTTTGCTGCTAATACCATTAGTGAAGTACCAATACGGATATTTTTTGAGTTAGTGCCAGCGCTCAGGATTGCACCTGATGTTGATTTTGGCATCCGTGGTGGTTTAGGCGCACGATACTTTTTTTAATGTAAGGCAGAGCTCTGACCCTTAACAATATCTTCCAGTGATTGGCGGATGTTTATAGTTGGGCTCCATCCTGTTAATGTATTTATTTTTTGATATGAGCCAATAATGGTTTGCACCTCTGCAGGTCGCATTTTACTTTGATCATGCTCTATGACTACCTGCACACTGGTTATTTCAGATAACATGGTGATGATAGCACGCAATGAATAACCAACCCCGCTGCAAATATTATAAACATCACCGGTTTTACCCTGCTTCAGCAATAGATAGTATGCCTTTACGGCATCCCGAACATCAACAAAATCACGGACAACATCTATGTTGCCTGTTTTTAGTATGCATGATGTATTATTATTTTTTGCTGTTATTATCTGTTTTACAAATGATGGTATGGCAAAATGTTCGCTCTGACCCGGACCGATATGATTAAAGGAACGTGTCATGACAATATCAAGTCTAAAACTTTTCACATACATAATTGCAAGCATCTCCTGTGCAACCCGCGCAATTGCATACGGGTTTTGTGGATGTAATGGGCAGGTTTCTTCTATAGGTAAATTGTCAGGTGCACCCTCGCCATATTCTTCGGATGAACCAATGACAAGCATCCTTGTGTCAGAGCAATATTTCCGTACACCCTCAGCTAATAGTATGAATGAATTCACATTGTTATGCAATGTTGCGGGAATATCATCCCAGCTTTTAGCCACACTGCTCTGTGAAGCAAAATGGATGATATAATCAGGTTTATGTTTTTGTAACAACAATTGCACGGCATTGCTGTCGTTCATAGTACACATTTCTTCATGGAAAACTATAGCTTTTGTACCCGTTAATGGTGAGGGCACAATATCAACACCAAGTACTTCAGCGTTGATATTGCTATTATCTAAAAATTGTATAAAGTATGTGCCAATAAATCCTGAACTGCCGGTTATAAAAAATTTTGTTTTATCTGACATTACCTACACCAATCTGATATACCTCAAAGCCATCTTTTTGTAATTTTTTTATGTTATATTGATTTCTGCCATCAAATATTACAGGATTTTTTAATCGTTTTTTTATTTCATCAAAGTCAGGGCTCCTGAAATCTTTCCATTCGGTTACCAGCAATAATGCTTCAGCATCATTCAGAGCATCGTACTTGCTTGTTGCGTATTCTATATTTTTTATATCATGCAAATAACATTGCTTTGCCTGTTCGGTTGCTTTGGGATCATACGCTTTGACATATGCATTTCTTTTTACAAGCTCTTTGACAATGGTGATGCTTGCTGCTTCACGCATATCATCGGTTTCAGGTTTAAACGCCAGCCCCCATAGTGCAAAAATTTTTCCGGTTAAATCCTCACCAAAGCGCTGTACAACCTTATTCACCAGTGCAAGCTTCTGCTTATTGTTAACTTCTTCAACCGCAGTAATAACTTTTGGTTCATACCCGTAATCTTTTGCTGTTTTTATAAGCGCCTGAACATCTTTTGGAAAACATGAGCCTCCATAACCAACACCTGGATAGATAAAGCTATAGCCAATCCTGTGGTCGCTGCCAATACCAATACGTACCATATTTACATCTGCACCAACCCTTTCGCATATATTTGCTATCTCATTCATAAAACTGATTTTGGTTGCAAGCATTGCGTTGGCTGTATATTTTGTCATCTCGGCACTGCGAATATCCATGGCAATAAACCGTTCATGGCTATGGGTAAACGGTGCATATAATTCTTTCATTACTGCCAGAGCCTCTTCGTCATCCGTACCAATGATGACCCTGTCGGGACGCATAAAATCTTCAACGGCAGCACCTTCCTTTAAAAATTCCGGGTTGCTGACAACCGCTACTTTGAGTGTAATACCACGTTTTTTTAGCTCTTCATGGATGGTTGCTTTTACCTTTTCAGCAGTTCCAACAGGTACTGTTGATTTATCAACAACAATCATGGCATGGGTCATTAGCATACCTATAGATTTTGCAACATCCAGTACATACCGTAAATCAGCACTTCCATCCTCCCCCATGGGTGTGCCAACCGCTATAAACAGTATTGTTGTTTTATCCAGTGCTTCTTTTATGTCAGTTGTAAACTGGAGATTCCCTTTTTTGTAATTTTCAACAACAAGTTCATCCAATCCTGGTTCATAAATAGGAACTATCCCTTTCTTGAGTTTTTCAATTTTTTCATTATCACTGTCCACACATATAACAGTATTCCCCATCGCAGCAAAGCATGTTCCCGTTACCAATCCAACATAACCTGTTCCTATAACACTTATCTTCATGTAAAACTCCTTATAATGATTATATAAATTTATACATTTAATTTATACTATAAATACATTTACAGTAACTATCGCCCAAAAAAATAACATTATTGGTATTACATACAATAACTATCAACAATAATTTTTGCAAAATAAAGCGAACTGGTAAAAGCCGGGGATATTGCATTGAGTACATGGACGGTAGTAGCATCTCTATAAATGCAAAAGTCCATGACAAGCTCTTTCTTTGTCCAGTCAACAAGCTGAGGGCGTATCCCAATTTTTGCTGCTGACTCAATATCATGGTACGATAGTTCCTTAACCAATTCTTTTGCGTCCTTATAAAAGTAATATGGGATATATTTTTTTGGCTCGTCCAGGGCAACGCTGCGAAAACTTTTATTTGCAATGAAAAGTAGTGCATCTTTGAAGAGTATATCAATGCTTTCCAGACCTAAACCCTGCAGTTTCCCATAGTGTTCCCTGCCAAAAACAGGCATTGCCGTTGGACCTATGTACACATTGCCGTATGGATCTCTGGTAAAATGTACGCCTAAAAAGGGATTGCGTATATCCGGGACTGGATAGATATTCCCGTTGATTGCAGGCTTGCTATCTGGTTTCAGTCTGATGTAAATGCCCTTAAAGGGAATAAGCGCCAGATGCTTTGCAAGGGCTTTGGTGTGAGCAATGGTATCGCTGTGTGCTCCTGCACAATTGATAAGCTTATCATAGGTAATAGTATGGTTACCTGCTATAATGCTGGTATCGCTGGTAAATTGTTTGAATGGCGTTGAAAGCAATACCGTTATCCCCCGTTGAATGCAGTCATGGTACAATGCCTGCATAACCACTTTTGGGTCAACAACTGCTGTATGAGGCGAAAACAGCGCAAGCGTGTTAGTTCTGGCACACGGTTCAATCTGCTCCAATTTTTTTTCATTAATTAGCTCTACTGTCACGCCATTATTTTTTGCTCTCTGCTCAAGCTCATAAAGGGTGGGAACCTCATGCTGATTTTTTGCAACGATCACCTTCCCTGATTCTTTAACTGCTACCCCTTTTTCAGCGCAGAACTCTTTCATAAGCCTGTTGCCTTCAATACAGGTATTGGCTTTTAAACTCCCCTGCGTGTAGTAAATACCAGCGTGCAACACACCACTATTTCTTCCTGATGCATGAAAACCAGCCTGTGCCTCCTTTTCGCATACCACTATTGTTTTTTTAGTGCGTAGCGATAGCTCTCGTGCTATTGCCAATCCAACAACACCTGCACCAATGATACAATAGTCTACTTTTATAGCTTTCATAAATGTGCTTTTCGCAATTCCCAATTAATCGTAATAATAAAGTACTATATACAGCTTAACGAACATCATGATTAAGCATGTGTGCTACCTAAAAATTATTGCAATAGCTTATGGAATAATTGTTATTATATCGCCATCGGAAGGAAATTCAATGGATTTATTATGTGAAGCAACCACAGAGCGCATTGTTTGTAACTGTGTTTCAAAATCAAGATCTGGCAATGGGTATACATGTACAGCATACACCTGCTGTGGCCATATCCCTGCATTGACTAAGGATATAATATCCTTTGACGATACATGGAGAGGATAGGTATCATCAGACGCTATTCCCCATTCAATGACTGCCATATCAGCAACGGAAAGTAATCGTTGTAATGCGTCACAGTATCCGGTATCACCTGTTATTGCTATTTTTTTTGATCCACAATCAAAAAGGTAGCCTGACGAAAAATCCCCATGGGCAAGAGTATTTGATTGGAGCGTAAAACCATTGCCTTTATAAATATCGCCATCATGCAATTCAACAAGCTCTACTTTAAACGGTAGTGGATAATCCCCCATAAAAGGTAGCAGTCTGTCTTCATAAAAATTCTTCAACCCTTTTGGTCCTACAAACGTTAACGGTTCTGTGCGGTGTCCGGTATAGTCCCACATCTCACCCCAGAGTAGATCAGGCAAACCCGATATGTGATCCACATGGTAATGGGTTAATACAACGGTTGATATATTGCCATAGTTAAAATCCGGATTATTTAATGAAGCTATGGCATGGTAAGCTCCTCCGCCAAAATCAACACACACCAGCTCCCCATCAATGGAAAATGCCAGCGCCTGCGGCTTCCTAGCCGTGGCATTACATGTCCCCGTACCTATGAACGCTAATTGTATCATAACGTAATGCCATCATTCAATAGTATTATAAAATAGTACCAATGCTGTGCAAAAGTTTCCAGCATATAAGCAAATTAGTCAATAACAATATTTATACATAACTTTAGTATTTGGGGAAATAACTTTTCAAAACAATATTATCAAAAAACCAAAATATGCCTTGTAAGGTCTTTACAACAATTTTTCATTTAAAGTTATACTTTTGCAGTTAGCCAAAATATAATCAAAAACGATAACCTGCACTATATCTTTTTTTTGAAAACCACTTGACTTTTATTTTTCAATCTGTAATCCATTAAATATCCTTATACTAAAATGAGGAAATAATTATGAAAAGAATACATTTTATTTCACTATTATTAATAGTATCACTTTCGGGATGTGGACTGGAAGATTTACTGCACAAAATAGCATTTAAATTAAGTTATTATATGGCTAAATCAAAACTGGAAAAGCAATTTGAAGAAGAACAGGGCATAATACTTGCTCCACCACCCTCCCTATCAAAATTTGATATTGCTCCAATAGATACAAAAACGAACGATAAAAAACCACATTTTTTAAGGATAACCATGAGCTTAGGATATGAAGAAAATGAAGATTTAGAATCAGAATTAAAACAAAGAAAAGATGCAATAAATCACATATGCAGGATACTAATTAAAGACAAATCTTCTGAAGAAGTAAATTCCGTAGAGGATACAGTAAATTTAGCAGAGGAAATAAAGGCTCACATAAATTCCCTTTTAACAAAAGGGAAGATTAAAGAAGTTTATTTCAAGGAATTTGTTGTTAAATAATTATTTCAGTATTTTTTTTCTTTTTAAAGCTATTCAAAAACATCATAATTTTAAGGGCTTCAAAATATTAAAAAATTCCCCCGGCGTGAAATTAATTCATTGTGATTTTATGAGATTACATTTTACTATTAAAAGCACTTCATTAATTGTTCATGCCATAATCCCGGAATTAGAACATTGCCTGTTAAAATTTCTACAAACCCCTCATAAACAGGAAAATAGTACTATTATTAAACATACTAAAATATACTACCATTAACAATAGAAAGGCTGTTACTATACTGTGTAACAGCCCTGATGATTATATAATTGATTTTACAATAATTATTTTTCTGTTACTGAGTCTTAAACTGATTCAAATCAATCTTTTGCTTTTCAATCTTTGGCTTCATGGCACTCATCTGATCTTTAGCTTCAGAGCTTGCCTGATCCTTGTCAACAGCCTTTGCATCCTGCATCTGACTCTTTGCTGCATCCAGTGACTGCTGTGCTGCCTTCCCTGATTCGTCTTTAATCTGGCCTTTTATGCCTTCAATCATAGCTTTGTCACGTGCTTTCTGTTCCTCAACAAGCGCTTTATCCTTTTCACGCTGCTCTTCCAGCATTGTTTTATTGGCTTCCTTCTGCTCTTCCACATATTTTAATATTTCTTCTTTTTGCTGTTCATACTTCTTACGGATATCCTCACGCATTGCCTGTATCTCCAGCAGTATGTTCAACATCCTGAGTTTATCCTCGGATATTTGTTTTTTCACCATATCCTGACCAGGTACAATGTCAACTTCCTGTTTTTCCTCAAGTACTATAGGTTGTCCTGTAGCTAAGCTCTGGTTTAATACTTCAAGTAGTCCATCCAGACATGCTACATTACTCTTATCTTCTTCCTGTGTTACCAGAAAATCTGTACCGCGCACAGCTGCTATCGCAGTTGGTGTTTTTACCTGGTAACTATCGCCCTTATTTAATTTTTTAGTTACCCGTGAGAACATACGCCCTTTTTCAACTACAAACGATGATGCTTCGGTATTTGCGCTAATATCGGTAATCAATTTTTCAATCTTGATAACCGTGTCACCTAAAATCTTCACTGCATTTTCGCCAAAATATATCTCGGCAATTGACTTTGGACCAACAGTTTTAATGATCATCCCTTCTTTAATAGCATCACCTATTTGAGCTTTGCTCTCAGCACCATTCACCACCAGAACAACATCGCCTGAAATTAAATTTACCAGACCTTCCCGCGCAACAGTATATTTCTTTTCTTTTTTACATCCCACAACAGCTATCAAACATATCATAATAACGCCAATTAATCTTTTCATAACGTTCCTCCTGATTACTTTATATACTGGTGTAATACACAGTGTTCTTATTATAGTCAAGAACTATATTTAGCGTGGCTCCAGACGTAAGAAGTCAGTAGGATAGTGTTTGCATAACTCCTGCACCTGCGCTTGTACACGCTGCAATACTTTGTCATCATTCATATTGTCAATAATATCGCAAATGAGATTTCCAATGTGCTTAAAATCATCTTCATTAAGCCCTCGTGTTGTTAATGCCGGGCTCCCCAATCTAATACCACTGGTAATCATAGGGGACTTATCATCAAACGGCACACCATTTTTATTACAGGTTATTCCTGCTTCCTCCAGCCGGTTAGCCACATCTTTCCCTGTCAAATTTTTGTTGTGGAGGTCTACCAGCATGAGATGATTATCGGTACCTCCTGATACCAGATGAAGACCTCGTGATAGCAATGTCCGGGCAAGCGCCTGTGCATTTGCAATAACCTTTGCTGAATAATCCTTAAATGAAGGCTGCAGTGCTTCACCAAATGCAACAGCTTTTGCGGCGATAGTATTCATTAAAGGTCCTCCCTGTATGCCAGGGAAGATATATTTGTTCATCATGCCTTCATACTTTTGCTTTGTCAGGATGATTCCACCGCGCGGTCCTCGCAGGGTTTTATGCGTGGTCATGGTAACAAAGTCTGCAACAGGCACTGGCGATGGATGATGCCCCGTGGCAACCAACCCTGCTATATGAGCAATATCTGTTAACAGCACTGCGCCTACTTCATCAGCTATTTCCCTGAACTTATTCCAGTCAATGGTGCGTGGATAAGCCGATGCTCCTGCAATGATTATTTTTGGCTTATGTTCTTTTGCAACGCTGTATGCCTCATCATAGTTAATACGTTGAGTATCCTTTGTAACGCCATAAGAAACCACTTTAAAGTATATACCCGAAAAATTAACAGGCGAACCATGCGATAGGTGCCCGCCATGTGATAGGTTCATACCCATTATGGTATTGCCCGGCTCAAGCAGTGCCATGAGCACAGCCATGTTTGCCTGCGTACCACTGTGTGGCTGCACATTGGCAACATCTGCGTTAAAAATTTTTTTTATTCGTTCAATAGCTAAACGTTCCATCTCATCGACAAACTGACAGCCATTGTAATAGCGCTTTCCGGGATATCCTTCCGCATATTTATTGGTCATTGTGCAGGATGATGCTTCCAGTACTGCTTGTGACGTATAATTTTCTGATGCTATAAGTATCAAAGAATTTTCCTGACGCATGTTTTCCTTTTGCAAGATAGAAAATACTTCAGGGTCAGCATCCTTTAAAAATTTATGCAATGCCATGAATGTACCTCATTGATAGAATTGTAATCTATATTTACATAATCATGTATGCCACATAGTGCGTATGTTCACAATTATAAAATGATGTCAACCTAAAAAAATTTTTCTTTTTTTGGTGTGGTATACTATGTCTAAAATAGTGGTCAATACATTTTTTATAAGTAGACTATTGTCACAATGTATGATGATCAGTATCAGTATCGGTATAGAAAAGTTAAAAAAATTATTATGAAGGATTACAATCATGTCACAATCACCATTATATCATTTAAAAGAAATTGCAGGCATATTACGCAGTGAACATGGATGCGCATGGGATAAGGCACAGACCTCTGACACACTCAAATCTTATCTTATTGAAGAAGCCTATGAGGTATATCAGGCCATTGAACATGGAGATATTGATAATCTTAAAGAGGAACTGGGGGATTTGTTATACCAGGTTTATGCTCATGCACAGATTGCCAGCGAACATGATTTATTTGATATTGATGATATTGCGAATAGTATCATTCAAAAATTAATCCGCCGTCATCCTCATGTATTTGGGAATGAAACTGCAAACGATAAATATGAAGTTATAAACCGCTGGGAAAAGATAAAAAAGCTGGAAAAAAATAGCGGTCAGTCACTGCTCGATGGCGTTCCCTACCATCTACCAGCTTTACTAAAAGCATATCGCGTTCAGCAGAAGGTAGCGCGCGTTGGCTTTGATTGGGAAAAGTTACATGATATTATAGCAAAACTGAATGAAGAAGTGAATGAGTTTGCCGTAGAATTGCAAAAAAATAAAGAAAATAAAGAAGCATTAAAAGATGAAATTGGCGATATTTTTTTCACCATTGTTAACATTGCACGCCATCTGGAAATAAACCCTGAAGAAGCTTTACAACACACTATTGCAAAGTTTACAAAACGATTCCACTATATTGAACAACGATTAAATGAAATGAACAAAGATATTGCTCAAACACCGTTAAGTGAACTGGATGCATTGTGGGATGAATCAAAACAAAAATGACATTAAAAAGGGGTGTCGCAAACACCCCTTTCTTTAATTTATTCCTGAGTTTTCATCTTCAATTCAGTAGTTGGTGCCTCATCTTCCTTAACTGCTGTCTGCTCGTTAACGCCTTCCTTTTTCGGCTGTGCAAGCTTTGTGGCAGTTTTGGGTATCTTCAAAACCCAGCCTGGCTTAATAAGATTGGGATCTTTTACTAAATCTTTATTTGCTTCATATATTAATTTCCATTTAAATCCATCATTGTAAAATTTTACAGCTATCCGCCATAAACAATCTCTTTTTTCGGGATTATATTTTACCTTATACATGGTGTATTCGGTTTCTTCTTCTACTTTTTTCTGCAATGCTTCCTTCTGAGTTTCTGATTGCACTTCTTTTTTACCTTCCGGTGTTACCTCGCTTTCAATGACCGGAGCCACGGCTACTTTTTTTGCTGATACTGAATTTGCAATTGTAATTGCCTCACCGGAGGCAATTATTGATTCTTTATATTTTGCATCATTAAATAAAGTTTTTGCATTAGAAAGCGATTCTTCTGCTGCTTTAATATCGTCTGGAGATTGTTTTGCCTGTTCGGTAGCTTTTGCTGCTACTATTGCTCCCTGTGCTTCATCAATTTTCTTAGCTGCAGTAGCCTTTAATGATGCAAAATATGCTTCATCGGCATTGAGCTTGGCAACTTCAATGGCTGAAAAACCTTTCTTGAGCTCTTCTGCATCATAAGCACTACGCGCTACCTGGGACTGCTCCTTTGCAAGTTTTAATTTTTCAGGAGCATACTGGTTAGCATTATAGCTCTCAGCCTGTGCTATAATAATGTTGACTTCCTTGATTGAATCAGCTAAAGTTTCTTTCTGGCTCAATGCAACATTGCGTGCATTCTTGGCATACATATCTGCATCCAGAGCAGCTTTGTAGGTAGCTAAATAATTTTTATTTTCATAGTTTTTGTTTGCTTCCTGCAACATTTCATTGGCTTTGGCAAAATCATCCTTTGCAAGAACACCTGCATACACATTATCAGCAGCTTCAACGCTCTTGGTAGCTATATCAAGAGTATCTTTGGCAAGCAATGGAATAGCTTTATCATATGCTTCTCTGGCTTTCTTTTGTGCTTCAATTGCATTTTGCTGTGCCTTATCATACTCTTCATTTTTTACATTATCGTGGGCTGCTACAAGCAAGTCTTTTGCCTGATTGTATTCATCTTTGGCATAGTAGGGGGCTTTCACTGCTTCAGCATCACTGATAGCATTTTTTGCAAGCGATAGCTCCTTAACTGGCAACTTTTCAAAGCAGGCAGTCATCAGCACAAGAGCTGACAATAGCGCAATAACACTGATATGATATTGTGATCTCATAGTACACCTCTTTCATTTTTCTAATGTATAATACTCTTTATTAATCAAATGCTTATCAATTAATGAATACAAAGTGATGCAAATATGGTTCAGGATGACCTTCCCAGCATTGTCACTCTGAGGGACGCAGTCCCGAAGAATCTATTCTTTTATACAACGACGAGATTCTTCACTCCGTTCAGAATGACATGCCAACACATTGTCATGCCGGCCATGGGTAATTTTTTTGAATACACGACCATTTACTTTGCAAGGCATTACCGTTTATTAAATGATTCAATAGCTACTTCTTCAGAATCATATATTTCAAAAAACGACGTAAGTTTAGTCAGTTCAAAAACTTTCCGAACCGAAGCAAAAACATTAATTATTTTTAAACCACCCTGATATTTTTTTAGATTTGATAAGCTTGAAATTAAAGCACCAATACCCGACGAATCAATATATGTTACTTTTTCAAGGTTAATGATTACATTAAATTTTTTTTCTTCAATGAGCCCATTTATTATATCTTTAATTTCCGGGGCGTTGTAAAGATCAATCTCACCAGAAATATCAAGTATAACAACGTCACCTCTCGTTCTTTTCGTAATATCCATAGACATTCTACTCCCAAAAGTAATGCTTGCATGGTATTGAAACTAAATACTATAATAACAAAAGCAAAATGTCAAGATATTTTATTTTTTTTGTTTTGTAAATAATTTTTTTTATTTATACACAATAATAATTCCAGAAAAATTTACTTTTGATTCAGGTTATTATCCTGTTGTTTTACTATTTACATAGTATTTATTTCACTATTGTTATATATTTTCTTCCATCGGTTATATTCATCCATAAATTGATTGTTTGCTATACTTTTCTGTATGGTATCCATAAAATATTTCATAAAATAAAGGTTATGATAGGTATTATAAATCAGAGAAGCTATTTCATTCATTTTATAAATATGGCGCAAATATGCACGTGTAAATGTTTTACACACATAACAATGACAATGTTCATCTAACGGATTAAAATCTTCAGCATAGATACCTGACTTTATGTTTATCCTGCCGTTAGTAGTAAAAAGCGTACCATTGCGTGCTATTCGAGTTGGCATAACACAATCAAACATATCAACACCATACCTGATTGCTTCAAGAATTTCGAGTGGGCTGCCAACTCCCATCATATAGCGCGGCTTATCCCATGGCAGCGCCGGCACTGTTACAGCAGTAATGTCACTATATTGAGATTTTGGTTCGCCTACTGAAAGTCCTCCAACAGCAAATCCTGAAAAGTTATACTGTTGCAATTCAGTTGAGCACTGTAACCGCAAATCAGGATACACCCCACCCTGTACTATGGCAAAAAGAGCCTGTGCTTCAATATCAAAATTGTTATGCCAGTATTCGTATGACCGTCCAGCCCACTGCACTGTTCTGTCTACTGCTGTTTTAGCTGTTTGATAGTCAGCAGGATAGGCAACACATTCATCCAGCACCATCATGATATCTGAACCTATAATCCTTTGAATATCCAGCACCTTCTCAGGAGTAAAAAAATGCTTTGAGCCATCAATATGTGATTGAAATTCAACGCCATCCTGGTGCACCTTCCGTAAGTCAGCCAGTGAAAAAACCTGGAATCCCCCTGAGTCAGTTAATAGAGGTTTGTGATAGTTCATGAAATTATGCAACCCGCCCGCTTTTTGTAAAAGATTGGTGCCGGGGCGTATGTACATATGGTAGGTATTTGAAAGAACTATCTCAAAGCCTAATTCTTCAATGTCACGGAATGTCAATGCACGAATTGCTCCGCGCGTGGCAACAGGCATGAATACCGGTGTATGCACCATCCCATGAGGAGTGTGTATCCGCCCCAGACGTGCATTGCAATTGCTATCGTGTTGTAGTATTTCAAATCGCATACCATACCTATCAGTGACATTCTATCACCATTGCCATAGCATCACAAAATCATGGAATAAACAATACTATTTTTTGTTTCATCACAATAAAACTACTATGCACTGCTAATTTCATTCAAGAGTTACTATCGCCAAAAATTGCCGTGTACTCTTGCTGGGCACAGCTATAGAGGGCTCAACAAAATCAAACATTACAAGCCATTACTGCAAAAAATCCGGTTTGGAAAATTCTGGATGCGGATAGGTGTAAAAACCTTTGTTGGTTTTAGTGCCTAATAAGCCTTTTTCAACATACTGCTGTAACAATGCAGCATTTTTTTTGCCCTGTTTGTCATCAAGCAAATCTGCCCAGTATTTTGTAATTTCATGTACCGTATCCAATCCGATGCTATCCATAATACCAAATGGTCCAATTGGTGTGCCCATAACGCCCATAAAGCTTTTATCAATATCATGGATATCAGCCACACCATTAGAAGCCAGGGTCAATGCCGAGGCAAGTAATGTCATGAGCATGGTATTAAAAACATAGCCATTGTTTTCTTTTTTAAGAACGATTGGTATCTGACCTATTTTTTTTGCAAATTCAACAGTTGCATTGATTACCTCTTGCGAGGTTCCCGCATGCGGCATAACATCAACTATCTTTGTGGTCCTGATATCATGGAAGTGAAATGCTAAAAATCTGTCGGGCCTTCCTGTAGCGGCAGCAATCTGTGATGGAACAAGCGATGAGGTATTGGTGGTAAATATTGTTTGCTCACGGCACAGTGCATGAAATGTTGAAAAAACTTTAGCTTTTAATTCTGGGTTTTCGGGCACTGATTCGCTGACAAAATCAACATCAATAGCAGCCTGTTGTGGATCAGTATAATAGCGTATAAGGGACAGAGCATTAGTAGTATTTTTAACAGTATGCTTTTCAAACCACTGTGCTAACTGTGTCAGCCTATTCTGTGCACTCTTCAATGCTTCTTCGTGGACATCGTACATGTGCACATGACATCCATGGAGGGCACACACAAAACCAATCTGCTGTCCCATGGTACCCGACCCAATGATCAATACTGTTTTAATGTCATTACCCGTCATACAATCCTCCAATAATTAATAATTATTTGTGTACGATAGTTACTCTATAACAGTTCAATGTGGAGGGATAACAATTATGCCTGTATGTTCGTCAATACATTAATGCACTGTAAAAATAAAAAACCGCTTTCTCCATCTCATGCGGCTATATCTCTGTCACTCATGAATGGCAACACTGCCATCATTCATCACTACAGTAACAATATTTTTATGCAACAAAAAAGCACCTGCACAATAACTATCGCCTATAATGCTTCGTGGATATGAACTCCTTTCGTATTCAACTTTGCTGCACCAGCCATTGCTTCTGCAACAGTACGGGCTTCGACAGGGGCATACTTTGCAAAGCTTCCTTTTAGCAAAAACTGCATGGGCTTTGCAAACAATCGGGCTATATCCTCAAGCAGGCGCTTCTCCTGCCTTTTACCCACTAAAAGCGAAGGCCTGAAAATGTGAATTGTCTGCAGGGGGATTGATGACACATCCTTCTTCATCAACCCTTTTATCCTGTTGTAAAATGCATAAGCATGGGGGTTGGCACCAACAGCGCTTATAACTAAAAATTGTTGTGCACCCTGTTTATGGGCAATTGCTGCAGCTTTCAGCACATACTCATAATCTACCTGTTTGAAGGCATCCTTTGAGCCTGCTTTTTTCATGGTGGTACCAAGACAGCAAAATACATCATCAACTTGAAATGCTTCTGACGCATCTTCCAGATTGGCAAAATCAGTAACAATGACAGCAACCTTTTGTGAAGGTATTGCAATCTTTTTTCGTACGATGATAGTGATATGTGCATAATAATCATCATGGAGTAGTAAAGAAAGTAATTCCCCACCTACCAACCCGGTGGCACCCAGTATACACGCTTTTTTATTCATATAATCAACACACCTTCTTAGTAGTGTACCAGATCCTCAGGATTTATTGATTTTCCGCCTTTATATACCTCATAGTGCAGATGCGGGCCGGTAGCCCTTCCTGTAGCACCTACCGTCCCAATCTTTTGTCCCTGAATGACTGTATCGCCAGCAGCTACTGTTCTCTGCGCAAGATGTGCATAGAGTGTTTTTACGTTGTTTGCATGCTCAATAATAACACAATTGCCATACCCATTGTTTAAATAGTTTGATGTTGCAACAACGCCACCAGCACTTGCTACAACCTTTGTACCCTTTGGTGCAGCAATATCAATCCCCTTGTGGAATGCATATTTTTTGGTAACAGGATTCTGCCGGTATCCATATTTGCTTGTGGTTTTGCCTTTTGTTGGTGCTATCAATGCTGTATCATCAGTTTTTTTGTCATCAGCCTTTTTTTCACCTGCTTCTTTTTTTTGATAGTCATCATGGTCAACAACATTGTCTGCCTTCTCAGGATCAACCGGCACTATCAATGCATCACCGCCTGCATGTGCATTGATCTCTTTCATTAAATCATATATCTTTTTCTGGATATCTTCTTTCCTCTTTATGTCATTGCTGTACTGCTCCTTTACCTTTGCAGAATCCGATTGTTTTTGTTTTACCACCGAGGCATTTATTGTCAGTAAGGCTGCAATACCAATAAATACAATGCATTGTTTTTTCATACTGTGTTCCTATCCCACAATGTTTTATTTACCTGTGTGCGATAGTTCATCATACTATACCTTTATCCTCTAAAACTATCGCCAGTAAAAATGATAACTGCCGTTGTACACTATAGTTATCGGATGGATTGCATACAATTGTTACTGCTTCATGAGATCATTTATTACATTCATGATCTCTTCTATGCGGTATGGTTTGGCAATAACGCCTTTAAATCCATATTCTTTGTAATGGGACATTATTGGATCATTGGAATAACCGCTTGATACGATAACCTTTGCATCAGGATTAATCCTTAGAATTTCTTTTGTAGCCTGCGCTCCTCCCATAGCGCCGGGCACCGTTAAATCCATGATGATGATATCATAGGGCCTTTTTTCATCTAACGATTTTTTATACTGAGCAATTGCTTTTTCACCAGATTCTACCCAATCAACTGTAAATCCGTACATATCCAGCATATGTGAAACTACCTCATAGATGGTAAAATCATCATCCATCAATAAAATTTTACCTTCATATGAATTAATGATTGCCGATCCTTCCTTTTTTTCTTCATTTGTTTCATGGGTTGCATGCAAATAGATAATAAATTCCGAACCTTTCCCTACATCGGAAGTAACCTCAATATAACCTCCATGCCGCTTGATTATAGAATAGCTTGTTGCAAGTCCCAATCCGCTGCCGTGCTCTTTTGTGGTAAAAAATGGATCAAATATTTTGGACAAATTTTCTTCTGGTATACCTATACCTTCATCCTTAATGGTTATGGCAATATAATCCCCTGGTAAAAGTGGTATCTGGGCTTTGCCATCGTAGACATAATTATATGCTTTAATTGTAACAATGCCACCCTGCGGCATGGATTGCATGGCATTTATCATGATGTTTTGAAAAACCTGACCCATCTGCCCGGCATCTATTTCGCAGTTCCATAGTTCAGGCTGAATATCAAGATGGCACCGTACATTTGAGCCTGAAAAAACAAACTGTGCTGTATCGGTAATCAACTGTTCCAGTGAAGCAACCGCTTTTATTGGCTCGCCACCTTTTGAAAAGGTTAAAAGCTGCTTAGTAAGATCAACAGCGCGTTGAGCGGCATTTTCAATCCTTTCAATATATTTTTGATATACTGTATTCTCGGACAGCTTCATTCCAAGAATTGATAAATTTCCAATAATAGCAGTCAATAGATTATTAAAATCATGAGCAATGCCACCTGCTAAAATACTGAGTGATTCTAATTTACTTATTTTGTGCATCTCTTTTTCCATCCAGTACTGCTGGGTAATATCATGCAGTACTATGACAGTCCCAATGATCTTTCCTTCCACATAGATGGGGGCACCCGATAGCTCCACAATAATTTCTTTTGTATGTAACTGCAACACCAGTGGTTCTCCAGCAGTATGAAGCGACCCATAGCGTAATATCTCATTCACAGGATTTTTAAATTCTTCCATGGTAGTGTACCGCAGGGGAAATACAGTAACAAACTGATTCCCTATGACTTCAGTACTTATATTCCCTAAAAGTTGCTCAGCGCGCGCATTGATAATAATGATTTTTCCCTGTATATCTGTTGCAATAACGGCATCATATATAGATCGCAGGGTAGCATGGAGACGCTCTTTCTCCTCCTCTAAATTATGGGTGGCTTCAGTAAGTTCATAGTGCGTGCGTACCATCTCTTCATTCATTGCTTCCAGTTCTTCATACTGTGATTGTATCTCTTCGTATTGCTGTTGTATTGTGTAGTGAGCCTCCTTTAAGGAAGAGATATCGGTAATGATAGCAATGCTTGTAGATATACCATCCAGTATAACCTTCTGTGCTGAAATCAATACATCCATAACGGTGCCTGTTTTACGCTTTAACTGCGCTTCATACTGCAACTTAGCTGCTTTCCCAAGCATCCTGTTTTCATATTGTATTATTACCTCCTGCCCCAGCGATGAATCAGCAGTGATAAAATTGATATTTTTATTTAACAATTCTTCTACGGTATATCCAAGCATCCGTGCAAGTGCATTGTTACTATATACCATGTTCCAGTTCTGAACAAGCATAATGCCATCATGAGCATTCTCAACCAGGGTACGGTACTTTGCCTCTGAGGTTGCAAGCTGCGATAAAGCACGCTCCTTATCCTTACGCCACGTGTTAACCTTATCCGCAATCCCCAATGAAAACAAAATAACCATTGCCGAAGAGCCTAACTGATATCCCCATGCCGTAAAGAAGTTATCGCCCAGCATGCCAAATGAACGCAATACTATTAAGATGACACCTGCTACAAAGCTAAATGTAGCAACATTAAAATACAGAGCTTCCTTTACTTTTTTAATCTGTGCAACAATACCTATTATAATGGCAATAATGGCTTCAATAGCTGCCATTAAAACAGAAATCTGCGTTGCATAGTAGTAGGGCGCCACAAAGGGGATAATACCACCCATAGCCGTTACAATTGCCATTATAAGTAAAACTATGCCCAGTACAGGGATTACAACCGGTAAATTTAAGAACTCCCGTGTAAATAAAACTACCCCAACCATTGCCAAAAAGATGAAGAAAGGATGACACACATTCCCCCACCATGGACTTTCCGGCCATAGGTATTGTGCAGCAATACCATTATTTGCCATTGCAAAAAGGGTAACCCCAATAATAAATATTACAAGGTATAGAAAGCTTTTATCCCGTACCGTTATAAATAAAAACAGGTTATAGAAAAAGAGCGCAATCATCAAACCATAGTGCATCCAGATAAAAGGTAGCGTTTTATTCCTCATTTCTTCAAAAGCGTGTGGAGTCCACGCTTTTAAAGCTACGACCAGCGAGCCCTGCGACTGTACCCGCATAAAATAGGTGGTTGTACCCGGCTTCTGCACTATCGGGAATACAAAGGTACGGTAGGGAATTTGCCTGTGTGAAAATGGCAGCCTGTCGCCTGTCTGTATTGCAGTGAAAGAATGGTCATGGGGAATGTACAGGGTAATGTCATCGATAAGCGGATAATCATACTCCAGCAACCACTGCACAGGCAGCGATGTGGTATTGGTTACTGTAAGGCTAAGCCATAAACACTGTGTTGAATAGCCAAATGAGGGATGCACTGATGGTGATGGTTTAAATTCATGATTGTTGTATCGTTTAACAATTTCATCTATTCCTGTGGAGGGATCAACCCCGGTTAAATAGTCAAGGTGCAATCCCGCTTCAGAAAACGTGAAGGTGTCATCAATATATAATGTTTGACATAATCCACCGGTAACTATCGCACATAGAAATACTAATAGTAAAATATTTATTGTTATATATCTTTTCATTCTTTAATCCCATCATACAATAAAAAGTTATCAAGAATATTTCAAATATTTTTTTATGGAATATTTTGTGCTAAATTTTATAGTGACCCCGTGATTGTAAAGAACTAATTCTGATCAATCAGGATAAATCAGAATAATTTTTGCTGGCAGGGACATGACGTATGGCACATTATAAACTTGACGGCGCTAAGTTTGAAACATTAGACGAATTAAAAGAAGTTTTATGGCAGTTGTACAAGGACAAAATGACACGTGAAGAATTTGATAGCTATGTAGAGCAGCATGTTCAGGTCAGCGATTAGGTTGCGTTATCATATTTATGATATCAGAAAACCCATCGGGACCTTTTCGCTGTGTCATTGTAACCTTATTGCACTGTCCCTGAATGCTGATAAATAGCGTATCATCGCCAACAAAATATGCCTCATCAACAGCATTGAACATATCGATATCGTTATAGCCATCACCTATCCCAATGGTATACATATCATTATATCTATTTTGAAAAAGGTTTTTAATGTACTGTACTGCCCTGCCCTTATCAACCCGGCTATCCTGCACGGTAAAAAACTTCCCTCCTGTTGTGATGGCAATGCCATACTCAGCAATACTGCTATTGATGTCCGTAATGGTTGTTGGCAATTGTTCTGCCATAAACAACAAAGATGCCTTCCGCTGGAGCATAAGGGTAACATCATCATGTGATAGCCCGGTATAGAGCGATAGTTCCTGAACCGGAATGTCGTCAACCCATATACAATTCTTTACCATGGCACGTATTATGGTTTTATGGTTCGATAGTTCCTGTATATCTTTCCCCAGCAATATATAGCTGCCATCAGCAAAACCAATACCTGCACCGTTTTCAAAAACAAAGGGATGGTGTAAACCCAGTGCACCGTGCAGCTTCATTATTTCAGAATGCGTCTTGCTGGATACCATAATAAGAGGGATATCCATGCCAATAAGCCTTTGTATTGCCCGCAGCGAATCTTCAAACGAATACCTTTTTACATCAAGTATGGTTCCGTCAATATCCGAAAAAACTATCAACCCTGCCATTGTATCATTGTTCCTGAACCATAGTATCAGGTTTCAGCAACAAAAATTCAACCCTGCGATTACGCCGTCTGTTTTCAACGCTGGTGTTGGGCAAAAATGGTGATGTTTCGCCCATACCGCGTGAGGTCAATCGCTTCTTATCAATCCCTTTGCTGACAAGATAATCCATTACCGATTTTGCCCTGTCCTCGGACAGCTTTAAATTATACTTCTCCTCGCCAATGTCATCAGTATGCCCTTCAATCACAACATTGTATTTTTCATATTTATTTAATATCTCCACAACCCTATTTAAAATGGGAAACGCTTTGCCGGTTAGCTTTGCACTGTCAAAGGCAAATTCAATATTGCTGATACGTATTTTTAGTCCCCGCTCTGTTACCATAACCAGAACATCAATGGGAAGCTTAATCCGTTTTGTTTTTGCTGTATTGCCAGCTATATCTGTGGCAGATAGTTCTATAAAATAATCCGCAGCAGACTCCACCAGTTCATTGCCGGCACCTATACCATCCCATTTGATTTCAGCAGGGGGCTCCGACCCTTTAAATGTTTTGAAAACATACCCTGCAGGCGCATAGATGGTAATATCCCAGCGTTTAATGCCTGCATTGTCCTTTATAGACGGATTAATGGTAAGGATATCATCTTCGCCATCGCCATCGGGTGAGAATAGCTCTGGCGTATACGATAGCTCAACATCAGGAGGTGTACTATCAATAATAAATGACTTTGCAAACGATCGTGGATTGTTGCCGCTTAAATACTCGGCACTGAAGGTATAGGTGTAGATACCATCTGAAAGCTTATCGCCCTTGTCTGATTTACCATCCCAGCTAATAGTTTTTGGTACTGTTTGTCCTTTCGTTTGATAAACCACCTTATCCTTTTCGCTGGTTATAGTAAACTGCCATGAAACAAGATCTTTTGTGTCAGAAACCGCCGGGGTAAACAGTATAGAACTATGAAGCCGATAAGAGAAGTATTCTAACGATGCAACAATATCCACTGTCTGATACTGACGGGTAAGGCTTATTTCGCGTATTGTTGCAGATGCCTTATTGCCAGCATAATCAGTACACTGAATCTGATAGGTATATAAGCCTTCAGGAACATCATTGCCGCTATCATCTTTGCCATCCCACACCACAACCTTTGGCACCTCGTTACCACGCCATGTATATTTTTTTACAACCTTCCCTGCAGTATCAACAAATGCAGCCTGCCACTCGTCATGTGATTGTGTCTTGACCAATTGACTAATTTTTAAGGTATCTTTGCGTCCATCATTATTGGGCGAGAAAAATCTATCGTCGCAGGATAGCTCAATCTCGGGGCTTGTTGTGTCAACAGTCACAACGCCGGTGATCTCCGGTGATATGTTATCCCGATCATCCCATGCTAAAAAGGCGTATACATAGTCGCCATCAGGAACAACCTGGTTGTTGTTATCGGTACCATCCCAGAATATCGTCTGTGGCACCATTGCCGATTCCTTCTTTGCCCATAGTTTATTGATAAATCCTTTTATTGTTAACGACTCTTCAACATCGCGCTCGCTGATGCGGTATTCTTTTACAACTTTGCCTGCATCATCACGTATTTGCAACCGCCATCCGCCAATCTTGCTCACATCAGAAACTGATAGGTTAAACAATACAAAGTCTTTGACACCATCAGTGTTGGGTGAAATGTAGCGTTCACTTGCCGTAATGCCTGTCAGTGGCGGTTCTTTGTCCAATCTTCCATAACTTATCTGTGTGCCAATATAATGTACAAAATCGGCTTTTTTATAATGAACAAGTGCGTAATTAAACTCTGCTTTATACGTATCACCGGATAATCTATATCCGGCTCCTAAAGTAACATCTGCATAGTCATACGGTTGCGGAGCCATAAATCCTATACGTGCAATATATTTTCCCTGGTATATACCCTCAAAGCCAACCTTAACCGCAATGTCATCATACTGTAAAAAGGAAAAATCATTAAAAAGGCTTATACTGATATCGTCACGCTTAAAAAACGGAAGGGTATATCCAGCGGTAATCTGATTACAATCAGAAAAATCATCATCACTGCCAAATGGTAAACCTGCCTGCACAGCAAAGCCCAGCAATGGATAATACAGCCCAAATCCCCTGCCAATATCGGTATTGATTGTTGTTTGATAGATACTCCCAATATTAATACCTGCAAAGTATGCGCCTGACGAGGGACCATCGCCATACAAAAATGTAAACGATGCCCCGGCAGATAAGCGTCGTGTAAACTCTTTTGCACCACCCAGAGCAAACTGATAGCCATTCAGGGTGTCAGAGCCACTCATGGAGCGGAACATACCTCCTATGACACCATACGAAGTAGGCAATCCTATGACAACCGATGGATTATAGTAATCAAAAAGCATGCTGCCGTAGTTTACCGAGCCAGTAAAACGCTCCTCTTTTGCAAGTGCAGCCGGGTTGGTAATGAAGGTGTCAGAGCCAAAAGAAGCAACACCGGTATCCGCCCTCCCCAGCATGCTTGCACTCCCGCTGAGCAGCATGAGGTCACTGCCATCAGTAAAAGCAAAAGCAGTGGCCACAGAGCATAACACTACTACCAATATCATAAAAACACGCAATTTCATTATTTCCTCGCTTAATCTTTCTCTATACGATAGTTATCTTTATAGAGCAACTATCGAACACAAAAAATATTTTGTCAAGTGCTTATAATTTTTTACAATACCTATTGACATGCGATTGATTTATTAGTATTTTAGAGGATGCTTTAAAATATTACTGTTACAATGGTCGCAGTAACATTGTATACTGAGGAGTGTGACATGAAACCAGATAAACTTTTAAATAAAACAGCACCTGCAATACAACTGCCCGATAAGGACAACAACATCATAGACATCAATGACCTTAAAGGAAAATGGGTTGTGATTTATTTTTATCCTAAAGATGATACACAGGGGTGTACACTGGAGGCAATTGATTTTACAAAAAGCATTGAGCAGTTTAACCATTTTAATGCGATAGTTATCGGTATAAGCCCTGATAGCCCGCAGAGTCATTGCCGATTTTATGATAAACATAACCTCAATCTTATATTACTATCGGACACAGAGCATAAAGCTGCAAAGGCGTATGACGTATGGAAAAAGAAGAGCATGTATGGCAAAAGCTTTTGGGGGATAGAACGCAGTACTTTTTTAGTAGATCCAGACGGCAGTGTCAGAGCAGTGTGGCGAAAGGTAAAAGTTCCCGGACATGTTGAAGAGGTTTTACAGACATTACAATCTTTTGTATAACATCAGGAGGTATGTATGAATCTTCAGGAAGCTATAAACAAAAGACGAGCATTCCGTTCACTTATACCAGCTACTATTAACAAAGAGCTGATAGATGAGCTGGCAGGGGCAGCCTCGTTAGCTCCATCGTGCTACAATAACCAGCCGTGGCGTTTTGTTTTTGTGTATGAACCTGACAGGCTTTTAAAGCTTAAAAAAGCATTAACGAAAGGGAATGAATGGGCATTAAAAGGATCAATGATAATTGCCGTTCTCAGCAAAGAAAAGGATGATTGTGTCTTAAAAAACCGCATTTACCATCAGTTTGATACCGGGATGGCAACAGCCCTGTTGTTGTTAAAAGCCACTGAACTCGGACTGGTAGCACATCCCATTGCAGGATATGATGAACCAACAGTTCATGAGGTTTGTAACATCCCTGACGAATATACCGTTATCACGCTTATCATCGTAGGCAAAAAGGATGATCACATTCATGAAGATTTAACCGACTGGCAAAAGCAAAGTGAACCAGAACGGCCGCCGCGCAAACCACTGGACGAGTTCGCATTTCATAATGTATTTGGCTAAGGGTTAGCACTACATCCTGCCACTGACACGGGCACGGAGCGTTTGCATGCCTCCCTCCATAATAGTGCCTGACTCCAGAAAATACTGATGCACGGTAACAGGTATGCCGGGGCGATAGTTACTGTAAAAACGTCCTTAAGCCGCCAACATAGCCTTCAAAAGGTGAAGCCATCTTCCCTGCCGATACCGGATTACTGGCAAAGAAAGATAAAAAAGATTGGGGTCAGAGCATTATTCTGTTTGTATAGTATCCATATAAATCTTAATTATTAATACTTGACAAATACAAATTAATATAATTATAATACAATATAATATCTATACAAATTAGGAGAGTAACTGTATGAAAAATATGAAATCACCATACCAATCAAAACCATGGTTAAAACATTATGACCCGGGTGTACCACCCACCATACAATACCATGAAACTCCACTCCACAAAATGCTGGAAAACAGCGTTAACCAGTTTCCTGACCATACTGCCTTAATCTTTGAAGGGTACACAGTAACCTATAGCGAGCTTGATACCATGATAAAAAAATTTGCAGCATTTCTTGCTTCTCTGGGAGTAAGGAAAGGTGATGTGGTAGCCATCCTGCTTCCCAACATGATTCAAACTGTTGTTGCATACTACGCCACCATTACTCTGGGTGGCATTGTAGCAATGTGTAATCCCCTGTATAGCGACAGGGAATTGGAATATCAGTTTATTGACTCAGGAGCAAAGGTTTTAGTGTGCATCGATCTGTTAGCAAACCGCATGATTAAGCTTCGCTCGGTCACCAATATTAAACACATTATTTATGCTTCTATTGGCGACTATCTGCCATTCCCAAAAAATATCCTTTTCCCTCTGGTTGCAAAAAAGAACAATATGAAAGCTGATGTTTATCCGGCTCCCAATGTTTACGCTTTCAAGCACTGCATCAAGGTGTCAGAGCCAAATCCTCCGCATGTTGCCATTACCTTTGATGATGTTGTGGCATATCAGTATACCGGTGGAACAACAGGCATATCAAAAGGTGCAATTTTAACACATCGTAATCTGGGCTGCATGGTACAGATGTATGAAAAGTGGTTCAATACCAATCGTGGTGAAGAAATCGCAATGGCTTCACCTCCTGTATTCCATGTGCTTGGCATGTCAGCAGCCATGAATCTTCCACTGTATATGGGATGGACAATCGTTCTTATACCAAAACCTCAACCCGAAAATTTATTAAAAGCTATCCGTCAGTATAGGCCAACAATGTCACCATTGGTCCCTACAATGTACATTGGCATGCTGCAACATCCTGACCTAAAAAAAACCGATATGACATGTTTCAAACTGCTGACATCCGGCGGAGCATCATTGCCTGTTGAAATTTTACAGGAATTTAAGAAGCTTACCGGTGTTGAAATAAATGAGGGCTTTGGCATGACCGAAACATCCCCGCAAACACATCTTAATCCCTATAAGGGACTAAAAAAGCCCGGGAGCATTGGCATTCCTTACCCTGACACTGAAGTAAAGATTGTCGATCTGGAAACCGGAAAAAAAGAATTGCCTGTTGGTAAGCCCGGCGAGATGTTATTCAAAGGTCCTCAGGTTACTCAAGGATATTTAAACAAGCCTGAAGAAACTAAAAACGCATTTACCAGCGATGGCTTCCTGAAATCCGGTGATATAGCCTACATGGATAAAGACGGCTATTTTTTTGTTGTTGACCGCAAAAAAGACCTCATTATTTCGGGAGGTTATAATATCTATCCCCGCGAGATTGAAGAGGTTCTGCATCAAAACGAAAAGGTAGCAAAATGCGCCGCAATTGGAATACCTGACAAAAAACGTGGCGAATCTATCAAAGCGTTTGTTGTGCTCAAAGAGGGTCAGAGCATAACACCTGATGAACTTCTGGAATTTTGCAAACC
>JAKPOE010000390.1 GCA_029548025.1 Spirochaetota bacterium | reverse complement strand
ACGCATGTGTGGAGGTTATGGAACATGCGGCAGGCAGCTTTGCTGTGTTAATCTTAAAGAAGAATTTGAACCGGTATCTATCAAGATGGCAAAAGATCAAAATATGAATCTGCACTCATTAAAAATTTCAGGAATGTGTGGGAGATTACTGTGCTGTTTGGGGTATGAGTTCCATATTTACCGTGAAATCAATGAATCACTGCCTGGTCCTGGCACTCAATTTGTTATTGAAAACATTCGGTTTACCGTTGATGCAATTGATAGCCTAAAGGAATCACTAATATTAAAACACGATCTTCATACAGTAGCAGTTCATCGTGATGAGATTATTAACAATAATGGGACATTTATATTGAGCAGTAACGCAATTGAAAAAATAAAGCACTCGCTTGAGGTTGTTACTGAAGATAATTAATGCATTGTGAGGTTTTTTTACATGGAAAAACGCTTTTATGTTACCACTCCTATATACTATGTAAACGCTGAACCGCATATCGGGCATGCTTATACCACCATTGTAGCCGATTTTTTAAAACGTTTCTACACCATGCTTGGATATGAAACCTTTTTCCTTACAGGAACGGATGAACACGGTGATAAAATTGTTAAGGCTGCACTGCACAACAATACCCAGCCTCAGGAATATACTGATAAAATAAGCGCCATATTTAAAGAGCAGTGGAAATCCATGGGGATTGAGTTTAACGATTTTATCCGTACTACTGAAGAGCGCCATAAAAAAGTAGTACAGCATGTTTTACAAAAGGTGTATGATAATGGTGATATCTACTTTGGAAGCTATGGAGGGTATTACTGCTTTGGCTGCGAACGCTACTTTACCGACAAAGAGATGGTTGATGGCAAATGCCCCGATCATCAGAAGAAGCTTGACTATATCCAGGAAGAAAATTATTTCTTTAAAATGAGCAAATATCAGCAGTGGCTTATTGACTATATCCATGAACATACTGATTTTATACGCCCTGAACGCTACAAAAACGAAGTTCTTGCCATGCTTGAAGGCGAAGCGCTGGAAGATTTGTGCATATCGCGTCCAAAAGCACGGCTTGCATGGGGTATACCGCTCCCCTTTGATACTAATTTTGTTACCTATGTATGGTTTGATGCATTAATAAACTACATCAGCGCCATTGGTTATCCTGACAGTGATCTTTTTAAAAAATTCTGGCCGGTTTCAAATCACCTCATTGCCAAAGATATTGTAAAGCCTCATGGCATTTTCTGGCCAACAATGCTAAAAGCTGCTGGTATTGAACCATATCAGCATCTCAATGTCCACGGCTACTGGAATATGGAAAGCGCAAAGATGTCAAAATCATTAGGGAATGTTGTAACACCATCACAGCTTCTTGAAAAATATGGCAATGATCAGATACGATATTTCTTTTTACGCGAAATGACCTTTGGGCTTGATGCAAAATTTTCTGAAGAAGCTATCGCCAACAGGATTAACTATGATCTTGCTAATGATTTAGGGAATCTCATTAACCGAACCTTCAATATGGTTCAGAAGTATTGTGATGCTAAAGTTCCTCCATTTCATAGCGATGAACCTGCTAACCGCGAAGACATGCAACAAGCATTACAGGCGTCTATACAGCAATACATTGACTATGTGCATCAATTCCAGTTTAATATAGCATTAGAACGATTATGGGATTTTGTCAGGTACTGCAATAAATATATTGACGAGAGTAAGCCATGGCAGGTTGCAAAGGAAAATAATGTTAAAAAACTGCAATCACTATTGCGCAATCTTTTAGAAGGTATCCATGCTGTTGCCATCCTGCTATCTCCTGTTTGCATAACAAAATCACCGTTAGTCATAAAGGCACTGAAAGCATCAGCACAATGCACCATAGATACTTTACCTGCCATGTCATCATTATCCGATGACACTACTTTAGATTCGCCAGGTATTCTTTTCCCCAGGTTAGAAAAAGAAACTGAAACTGTAAACAGTGCACACAGTACAAAAAAAGAGGCATTTATGGAAACAACTCCTGAAGGCTTGATTGATATCAAAGACTTTTTGAAGGTTGAATTGCGAATTGCTAAAGTTTTACAGGCAAAGGCTATTGAAGGTTCATCAA
>JAKPOE010000379.1 GCA_029548025.1 Spirochaetota bacterium | reverse complement strand
ATTGCCATCGGCATTTGCCAAAGAAAGTGTGATGATACCCTGTGATTCCCAATGTCTGAGAGGACGCATCACTGCATTGTGTTCCATTGATGAGACGACGACATGATCGCCTTTTTGCAAAAGTGCATGAAAAACCAGATTGATTGCCATTGTGGCATTGGCAGTAAAGATGACATACCGTGAATCTTTTGCATGAAACAATTCGGCAACAGTTTCACGCGTTTCAAATACTTTCCGCGCTGCTTCAATGGAAAGTGAATGCCCTGAACGGCCTGGATTAGCACAGTAGTTTGTTAAGCAATTGGTTACAGCCTTTATTACCGTATCCGGTTTGGGAAAACTGGTTGCTGCATTATCAAGATATACCATAGCCATAAGTATAGCAGTGCCACAACAACCTGCAAATTAAAATTTAATGAACTATTCTCATCCTCACATCTAAAACCTGACAGCCGTGTTCAAACACCCGCACAGGATTAAGGTCCAGCTCTTTAATATGGGATGCACTGGCTAAAAGATGTGATACCTTCCATATAATGTCAACATAGGCATCAACATCCAGTGCACTTTTGCCACGCGCACCTTTAAGCAGTGCATACGATTTTAATGAAGTAAGCTTTTGCTTAATTTCTTCCTTTGTAGCCGGGCATAAACAATAGGCTATGTCTTTAAACACCTCAACATATATGCCACCAAAACCAAAGATAATAACCTGTCCAAATGACTGATCATATTTGCTCCCCACAAACATATCCACTCCATCAGGTGCCATTGTTGAAATGCGTATACCTTCAATGTGTGCATCAGGTTTATGCGATAGTACACTGGATTGTATTGCTGCATAAGCCTGCTTTACACCTTCATCTCCATTCACATTAACTATCACCCCACCAACATCTGACTTGTGTAAAATATCGCGGGAAATGACCTTGCATACAACAGGATAGCCAAGTTGTTTTGCTACTGTTACCGCTTCCTTTTCCGACTTTGCTATCCCTGACTGTGGCACGGGAATATCAATGAACTCAAGTAGTTCCATGGCATCTTCACCAATATCGCCATGGTGATTGGTTATCCATCGTAATACAGTATCAAGGCTCATTGGGTATGACTCATGCATTTGAGGTGTAGAACGTCGCAACCAGTATTTCATCTGGAATTTCATTGCACGCACCATCTCCTCGGCACTGTTAAATATTGGGAAGTTTACCGAGCGTTTTATCTGTGCCATCAACTTTGCCATACCTAACAGGCAAATTGCCAGTGGTTTCCCCGAAGAAACAATGGCACCCCATGCTTCTTTTGAAAGGTCGGATAAAAACATCTGTGAAAATACATTTTTCCTGTCGGGCATCTGTGGACGCTGGCTTACGTACATGGCACCATCAACATTATTGTTATGCATAACCGAATAAAGTACATGCGCGGTAAAAGCGGGATCATAAATATCGCCCATATCAAGAGGATTTGAAAACTGTATAACACCAGCATTGGAAAATTTCTGCAAGCTTTCATAAAATTCTTTGCCGGGATTTGCAAATTTAAATCCTGCCTGTTCACATAAATCTGCAGTCATAACACTAAAACCACCAGCTGGGCTCATCACCATCACACGCTTCCCCTTCATTGGTGGCAATTTAAATGCTTTGGCCACAGCAAAAAAGTCATGGTAATTGTATATACGGATAATACCGGCCTTTTCAAATGCAGCGTTAATAATATCCTCATCATTACTCATAGCAGCTGTATGACTCATTGCAGCTTTTTTTCCAGCCTGCGTTGTGTTCGATTTATATACAACTATTGGTTTATTTATCCTATCAGCAACTTTTATAAAATCAGAACCTCGTGGAATACTTTCAAGGTACATACATATAATTGATGTGGCGGGGTCAGAGCCTAAATATTCCAGAAAATCCACCTCATCTAAATCTAATTTATTACCAATACTGGCAAATTTTGCTATGCCAATATTTTCATCCATTATGACATTCCACATCATCAATGCTACACCACCGCTTTGAGATACTATCGACATCCCACCAAACTGCGGGCGTAAAATAGGAACAAATGGCAAACACAATCCATTTTCAACATTAGCTACCGTCAACCCATTGGGCCCAACAAAACGAATTCCATATTTTTTTGCAGTATCAACCGTTTTCTGTGCAAGTGATTTCCCTTCTTCGCTATACTCAGAAAATCCACCACTGGGGATTGCCATCCACTGTACACCTTTTTGACCACATTCTTCAACAATACCTGGAACAAATTTAGCCGGAACCAGTGCATACACCAGATCAGGAATTTCAGGCAAGGCTCCTATGGATTTATACATCCTGATACCGTCAACCTGCTCATCGTCGCTTTTTGGATTAACCCCAAAAATTCTTCCACTATAACCCCATCGCAAGGTATTTTCAAGGGTAAGCCGTGGAATGTTGTTTGGACGCGAGGACAAACCTACAATAGCAATCGAATCAGGGTAAAACAGTTTATGCATCATCGTATCACTCCTTTTTTTCTCTATTTATGACATGTATAACAATATGTTATTTTATGGCAATTATTTTTATTCTTTTATATGGTTATATTCAGTATATTCCAGTACACAATTTTTAAACGATAGCCAATGATATCGCATTGTATTTGTTTACAATACTACTGACATATTGAATTCATGAACATTATTCCAGAACGGTGATGTTGACAGCATCGCGCTGATTGCCAGCCTGTATGCTAATAACATGATGCCCTGCCGATAACTGCCATATAAGTTCACTGCCTTCCCCTATATACCGATTATCAACATACCATTGAATATTGCTATTAGCAGTTGCCTTCAATGGTATAGCCTGTAAATTTTTTCGGACTGTTTTTTCTATTTTAAACACCACACCATTCCCGGGAAAAACAATTTGCACAGAAGCGTCATGAGCAACATTATAATTTTTATTCCTTGCCCATTCTTTAAACTGTGATGGTACAATTGTTGCATTTTTTGTGTGCCAGTTACATTTATTGCAAGGCTGGTTATTGCCGGAATATAGCTCATAATCAGTACTATGACAATAGGTATCGGCAACCATGCCGGACAGTGTACATATTTTTACCTTTCTTATATTTTCAGGCATGGTAAACCTTTCAAATGGATACCCTGCATTCCATAGATACAGCAGTACATCCTTTAAAACAATGCCAGCCCCCGATACCGCCGGAAGATCACACAGTGACTCATTATATAGATTTCCAACCCAGACCGCAAAGGTATACTGCTTGTTGTATCCTGCAATAAAATTATCTTTGAAATCTTTTGATGTTCCAGTCTTCACTGCAAAGGGAAAGGGAAAATTAATGGATGAGCACAATCCAAAGGCATCAACTTTATATTTATATTCGGACAATATATGCGAAATCAAATAGCATGTTTGTTGCTTCAAAACCCTTGCGCTGCCAGCAGACTGCACTGTATATTCCTTGCCATGCGCATCTCGTATTTTTTTTATAGCGATAGTTTTTGAAAATAATCCCTGCCGTGGAAAAACTGTATAGGCATTTGCAAGTTCCAGCAGGCTGACATCAGCATTGCCCAGAACCAAACCCAGTCCATAGTACGATGGCGAGCGTGTTATTGAATCAAAACCTATCTTTTTTAAAAGATTATAATAAGAAACAAGCCCAATCTTACTTACTACATATACAGCAGGTATATTATATGAACAACCCAGCGCCTTTGCAAATCGTACCGGACCATGGTAGGAATCACTGAAGTTTTTTGGTATATAGTTTCCAACCTTAGAGGGGAATTGCGTATATACATCCGGCACAATACTTGATGTATGGAACATACCTGTTTCAAGTGCCAGAGCATACGCAAAAGGCTTCATGGTGGATGCAGCCTGACGCTTTATAAGAGTAGCATCAACCTGCCCTTTTTTATAGTCAAAAAAATCAACACTTCCAATCATGGCAACAATCTCCATGGTTGTGTTGTCAATCATCACCAGCGCAGCATGCAGCGCATTGTTATCCTTCAGCATGCTCATTGAATTTTGCATCACGGTTAATACATTGCTATATATGGTTGCATCCAGCGTGGTATAGATATGCGTGATATCCTTATCCGGAAATAATCTACGAGCCTGCGATAATGCATACAGGCAGAATAATGGAGCAATAACCTTCTTTTCATTATACTGCAATGCAATCCTGCTATTAGTATAAACCTCCAGTTCAAAGGGAGAAATTTTTACATAGCCCATGTGACAGGCATTGCGCAAAAGCCTCTTTGCACTTTGAACCACTGTTTCAGGATTTTGATATGGATTATATCGTTCCGGTGCTTTTACTATTGCAATTAAAAAACCTGCCTCCAGCAGATTGCATTCATTTATATGCTTACCAAAATATATCTGGGCTGCCTTTTCAAAGCCATAGATGTTATTCCCTAAATACACCTCATTGATGTACCCCTGCAGAATCTCATCCTTGCTAAAATGAAGCTCCATGCGTACCGCCTCAATAAACTCCAGCATTTTTGTCAACACCGTATTGCGCAGTATCTCTTTTTTTGATTTTACAACCTGCTGGGTGATGGTTGATCCCCCGGAAACAATGCGCATAGCTTTGCCATTTTGATACAGTGCCCGTGCAATGCTCTTTAACGATATACCCCAATGGTGGTAAAAATTCCTGTCCTCGGAAAATAACAGTAATGAAATAAAATCCTCGGGAAGTTGTTGTATACTGATAGCCTGGCACAAACCACTTTTGCCTTTTGCTACCTCCATAAGGACCGTCCCATTCCTGTCATAGATAACAACCGGGAGTTTATTTGATGACGCAAGGTAATCTCTTTTATAGGGAAACACTATATAGATAACTATCGCCAAAAAGATGACGCCGCTACTGAGCTTTATTATTTTTTTTATGCGATATCTGCATTCCAGAGTTAGCAACGGCTTCATAGCTATCATTGCACCTGCACAGCGTTAGTATAATACATAATGCCAAACACCTCGGGATTATACATCTCCTCCACCTTGCATGCCGGCAGCTTAAATACCCCTGAATTGGTTGCTCGCACCTTATATACAACAGTGTGATTGCCAGTATGCATGAAGTCAGCATAGTATACAACCCTGTCGTTATACTGTTCATAGTGGTTGAATGTGCCCCAATCTGCATAGTAAGCATTCCTTTTTTCCGCTGTCATTTTTTCCTCAGTGGCAAAGGTAATATTCACCGGCTCAAATCCTGCAGGCAACTGATCATCCAGGACAGTAATCCCCCGCTCTTTTGGCGTGTATACCTCTATTTCAACCAGATACTCTGAACCTTTTTTAAAAGCTGTTACCTCATTGCCGGTTTTCACATCCTTGAAACGCTTTGTTATTAAAAAGCCCATATTCTTTGATATCATTTTGTCGTACACAGGAATATAGGTATATCGAAAAGTATAATAGAGAACGCCTTCACCCTTCTTTGAAAGCTGTAAACTCCGTGAACCACTATCCTGATGAGTAATTGCATACAATCCGGAATAGGTTGTACTGGTATCGGTAATCAATGCATTGAGCAATTCTTTAGCATTAAACAATACCGTTACCGCAAAATCTGGTTTTCCCTTTTCATACTTTGTGAAATACGTATTAAGTGCCCACCAGACGATAGCATTTTCATGCGTATTAAGCCAAGCATATCCTTTCCGTTGTTTGAGCAGATAATTGACCACCTTATAATCATTGTCAAATGGCACCCCTGCCTCCAGCAACGACTGCAAAATGAGCGATGTCACTATAACATCATCATAATAAAAATATCCCCAATCACTTGCGTCCTTGAAATAAACATAACCTGATTCAGTACGCATCGCCGAAAAGAATTTTTGCGCTATCATTCTGGTCATGGACTGCTTAAAATTGGAATCAGGATACAACGCTACAGCTTTTAATAGATACGCATAGCCTGCTATCATATCCTCGTATTTGCTGTTCATGACGCTGTAAACAAGTTTAAGCTGATTTTCGCTGGTAACGCCATTGAGTGCGGCAACATAATGGGCAAAGCTCAATGTTAGATATTTATAGTAGGTTGAAAAAAAGCTTTCCTCATTGCTAAAAATAACCCCTTTTGTTGCAAACCGTTTCACGGTTGCTAACGCTTTATCAAAGGTTACGGCATCTACGGTGTACCCTTGTTTTTTTGCCATTGTCATAATAAAGGTAGCATATACTGTTAGATAGCTACTGGTATATGAACTGTCCTGCCAGTATGAAAAACCATCATTTTTAAAATAGCCTGGAAATTCTTTTAATATCGTTGCGACAGTATTTTTTAAATCCTCTTTTGATTTTATCTTCAGTAAATTTTTTTGAATAATAATATCCTCACCTATAATGAGTGGTAATATCCTGGAAGCCTTCTGCTCCAGACAGCCGTAGGGATATTCTACAAGATAATCAAGACTTCCCTTTAACTCAGAAAATGCAGATGGCGAAACGAACACATTTACCGAAGAAACATACGGAATGATATTTTTTGAAATATCAATAGTATGTTTTGCACTATCGTCCGCTTTGGTAATCCTTCCATACTGTGCAACCGTTTCATAGATGTTGGGTGCTTTTATGGCAATGCTGTCCTTTATCCCATCAGTATGCTTATCAGCCTTTGCCTTAATGACAAATGTGGATTGATTGGCATTATCAACAACAATAGGGAAGGTAAGCTCAGTTGACTGACCATTGTTAAGATCAATCTCTTTGATGCTGCTCAATTTTCCATCCTGGCATTTAATACCTCCAGAAAGCTCCATGCTTACTGTTATTGTTTGTTTTATACCTGAATAGTTAAACACAAGTGCGCCAGCATCAAATGCATCACCAACACGGGCAAAACGCGGAAATGTTGGCAGTACCATTAACGGGGTTTTAACCTCAAATGTTGTTTCACCATAGCCAAATCGTGAATCGTTTGTATGCACCACCACCATTGACTTAAAGCTTGTAAGGTTATCAGGCAGTTTAAATTTTATCCGGGCTACTCCTTTTTCTATCTTAACTGTTGCATTGTAATAAGCGCTAAACCGTATATTTGCTCTCGGTACAATCATCCCCATTGAGGCAATACCGCCATCACCACCAATGAGCTCTCCTTTTTCTTTTATATATCGTTGCCCCAGAATAATCTGCCTCACATCAAATGTTGTAACAGCAAGACTGCGAGGAGCATAAAAAAAGTCCAGCGGATTGGGCAGCGTGTAATTAACCAGGTTAAGAACACCGCGGTCGGCTACTGAAATGGTTGCCTCACCATTGATTGGCTGTCCCTTATAATTAGTTACGTTTATCTCTATGGTTGTCTCTTCACCAGGTTTGTATTGCTTCTTGTCTGATTTTACCTTAACCTGTAATTTTTTTTCGCGGGGAACAACCTTTATACTGGCATACCCTATGTAGCATTTTGGTTTTGCTAAATCCTCTCCATGCTTTACCTTATTAAAACCTGTTCGTGGCGTATATACCATAACGCTGACATATATATTGGGTATATGTTCCTCGGTTATTTTTATTGGTATCATGACAATGCTGGTAGTAGCAGGGACTTCAAAATAGTCAAAAAATTTCTCACGCTCAACCGTTACCATGGCAGACGCCTTTTCAAAGGGATTTTTAACAAGCAGCATGGCAGTATCACCAACATTGTAACTGCTTTTATCGGTTTCAACATCAACCGATTCATCGTCATTGACGCGCCAGCCAGCTTCACCCTTCCCTATACTGTAAAAGCTCTTCACTGCAAATTTTCGTTTGCCGGAACTATCGTACACCTCGGCGGTATAATAGCCTGGATCATTTATTGCTACTGCTACCTCCTTTTTGCCGATGACATAATTGTGTGCATATACATCTGTCGCTATATTTTTATATTCCCACTGCAATCTGCCATTGACACCGGCAATCTGAAATGATTTCCACTCATGCTTTTTCACCACAAGCTTGACAGTATTTCCTTCAACCACTTTATCACTGCTATTCAGGGCTACCAGTTGTACTGTTACAGGACTGTCGGTATTATTAAAATAGCGTGGCACCCGTATACCAACATGAACCGGCTCAAACACCTGTAATCCCGCTTTAGCTCCAAACACCGGTGAATCATCAGAAAGGTAGGTCTTTGCAGTTATAACAATATCAGCATTGGGAACATTTGCCATTGCTTTAAGGGGAACAAATACCCTGGCAATCCCTTTTTCATTTACCTTTACCCTGCCTGTAGCTATAGTAGTTGATGATGGGGTGTACTCATCATATTCATCATAGTAGTACAACTGTGTAGAAAACGAATAATCTGGATATGATTCACTCCTGTATATAACCGGCGTTAACGAAACTGTATATTCAACATCATTGTTAACCGGCGCACCAAACAGGTACCACCCAAACACATCCATTGCAAGCATCTCACCCCAATGATACTTTAACTTTTCAGGAATAATCTTCATCTCGGCTTTTGCAGGCTTAAACTCCTCAACCTGAAAGTGAATACCACCATTAATATTATAATCTTTATTTTTAGCTGTAATAGTTATACGATAGTATCCTGTAGGATAGTTACCCTTTATTGGTATATCCCACTGCACCCCACCTGTTGGCGATAGTGACTTTGTATACGTTTCAATCTCCTCATGACGAGAATTATATACCGTGACAATAATATCTTTCACTGGAGATAGCGGCGGATTTAAACTCCACTGGTCATTGTTTCGATATCTGAAAATCCCTTTAACATGAACTATCTCACCTGGTTTATAAAGGTAGCGATCGGTAAAAAGCTGAATCTTCGGCGTATTGATAAAATAACTTGAGCCATAATGTTTTTCAGGAAGCTGTATCGCAGTATTGCTATTGTCTTCGTCATGATATGAACTATTACTCATGCTATAGTAAAAAATGCTTTGCTCATGCTTAATGGTGTAAACAGAGCACCCCGTATTTTTAATGATTGCCACACCTTTTTTGTCAGTTTTACCAATGGGGCTATCACCTGTGCAATACACAGAGGCATTTTGTAACGGTGTATTATGAAGCAAACTGCGCACATGGACAAAAACATTATTTTTAGTTTTTTTTACCGTAACCCCAATATCTGAAAGCTGCATAACGCCATGAAATGTGTTAGACTCACTGTTATAGGGATTTTCCATAGACGGTGTAATCTCATACACAAAAAATCCATGGTTAGCGGCATGAAGCTTTGAAAAATCAAACTTAACAGTTTTATAAACATCCCATGCCCAGTTGACAGTATAATGTTTAACGGTAGCGTATTCTTTAAAATATTCTTTAGGATTTTCAAGATACTTTCTGATGTCCCTTTCATCAACAAGTGAAAGATATTTACAGCTAAACGATGAAACATTGACCATATGCATCGGAACAATTTTTTCCATATAGCTTTCCACCAGCATATAGTTTTCCGGACACGTAAAATGCGAAAATGCATGCTCAAAGGTAATCTCTTCGACAATAGGTTCATCCAGCTTTTGACCATAAATATCCTGAATATCTTTGGCGATAGTTACTGTATATCGTTCATTGCCTATAAAATTACCACTGATTGATAATGTATCACCATACACGCTGACCTGCACGCCGCCGGGATTGGGACTTACTGTCACATACTCCGCAGCTGAATGACCTTCCGGGATAGCAATCTCATTGTTAAAAGTAAACTCTACAGGATAATCTGGATAAAAAGATCCACTCCGTCCATAGGCAGACTCAACCTTCATCAGTTCCAATGGATAAAAGGTGTTATAGGTAAATGAAAAATGCGATTCCATGCCAAGCACACCGCCAACCGGTACCATACTTTTATTTATTGTGAGAGAATATTTTTGGGCTTTCTCTTCATTTGCAGGATACACAATAACTGTTTTTTTTGTTGTATCATCCGTATCATAGTCTACTGCTACATTTATTTTGGGATTTATAGATAATTTTTGTTTTAGCACCTCTAATGAAACAGGAAAATTAAATTGCAGTACAATGGGGGTATTTATCATCTGGCTGGTACGACGGTACTCTACAACCTTCAACAATGGTGTTCTGAAATAGTAGTCACTCTGCTGCTCTATCTCTTTATTGTTGCAGGTTATGGTTATAGCTTTTTTATCATAACCTTTTACTGTAATAGTAAAATGATATTCATTGGCAGGTTGTGGATTGTATAGCTCAACAGTACAACTGCGTGTATCAAGTGGCTTTATGTTATATTCTATATCAGGTTTAAATGTTATATGGAGCTTGTCATTGGCATCTTTCATCATTGACTCAACATCACTGAGCACAAAAATATCCGTTGAAAAGCTCAATGCCATTTCAGTATATGGTTTCTCAACATCATAATCAATAACAAGCTCTATTTCATTATTCTCAATGACCAGGGCTGCAGCAAAAACA
>JAKPOE010000367.1 GCA_029548025.1 Spirochaetota bacterium | reverse complement strand
TGTTACTGCACAACCCTGCCCGCCACCTATACATAATGTTGCTATGCCTTTTCTGGCATCACGTTTTATCATTTCATGAATCAGTGTTGTTAATATTCGTGCACCCGATGCACCAATGGGATGTCCTATTGCGATAGCTCCTCCATTAACATTGACTCTTGATATATCCCATCCCATCTCTTTATTAACAACCACAGCCTGAGATGCAAAAGCCTCATTTGCTTCAATTAAATCTAAATCCTGCACTTTCCATCCTGCTTTTGCAAGAGCTTTCCTGCTTGCAGGTATTGGACCGGTCCCCATGATTGCAGGATCAACACCTGCTGACGCGTACGATGCAATACGGCATAAAGGCTTAATCCCCAGCTCTTTTGCTTTATCTGCTGACATGACTACTGCAGCCGCTGCGCCATCGTTAATCCCGCTTGCGTTCCCTGCGGTTACCATACCATCCTTTTTAAATGATGGCTTTAATTTTGATAATGCTTCCAGTGTTGTTCCAAAGCGGGGATGTTCATCAGTATCAAAAATTTTTTCTCCTTTTTTATCCTTTACTACAACAGGGACTATCTCATCTTTAAACCTGCCAGATTTAATGGCAGCCTCTGCCTTTGTCTGGCTTGCCAGTGAAAATTTATCTAATTCCTCACGAGTCAGCTTCCAGCGCTCAGCCACATTTTCTGCTGTTATTCCCATATGATATTGATTAAATGCATCCCACAAACCATCTTTTATCATGATATCAACTATTTTATCGTCACCCATTCTATATCCCCACCGTGCTTTTGGTAAAGCAAACGGGGAAGCGCTCATATTTTCTATCCCACCGGCAACAATAATTTCTGCATCGCCTGCTTTAATAATCTGAGCAGCCATACTGATGGATCTAAGCCCGGAAGCGCATACCTTATTGATAGTCATAGCCGGCACTTCATGAGGTATACCAGCATGGATCAATACCTGCCTGGCTGTATTCTGTCCCAAACCTGCCTGCAACACATTTCCCAGTATAACATTCTCTACCTGTTGAGGTGACAGCCCGGCTCGTTTTACAGCTTCCCTGACTACAATAACCCCCAGATCAACTGCCGAAACATCCTTCAATGCTCCGCCAAAAGTACCTACTGGTGTTCGCACTATTGACGCTATTACAACATCCTTCATAAAGACCTCTCATTATTAAAAATTTTTCATATTAATTATTATAAAATTATTACAACAATCTGTACAATTGATGTAATACTAATAAACTGTTGCCATGTTGTAAAGAAAAAATAATATTTATTGACAATACGTAAGTATGCGTATCGAGTAAGTACTCACGTATCGTATTTCTTACTGCATCTATACCGTAGTGTTTGAGTACTTGCATGATAGCAGGTCATGGCTGCCGATTACTATTCTCAGTACCATGAGTTGTGCAATTTTTTTACAGGAACTATCGCCATGAAAATACTTAAAATTTTTGGTCTTTGTTTGTTGATTGTTATTGTCACAACAGCACTCATCATAGCATTATGGTTTATACGTTCCAATACTTCAGAGGTTAAACATTCACTTGCACTCGAAATATGGGATGCCGTCAATGATGGTTGATTTTAGCCATACATTCTAACGGTGTATATTTTTACTATTAATGACTACAATCCTCTCTCTATTTTTTGTGTACACATATTTATCAAGTAGAGGGTACATTCATGCAAAAGCGTGGTATAACGCCTCTGCAATCTTAAGCATATCAATAGCAATAAACATTAATGTTATTAATGTTCGTTGCTGGATAGTAAAATATTTTTTATTGTTTCTGTAAGCATCATACCGCTTCGTTCATTGCAATGGATATTGTCAGGAGTAAACAGCAAACCTCTTCTATCTGCGATAGCATTCCAGCTACGCCAACAAAGATAATGTTGCACAATTGATGTATACATAAACCATTCATTGAATGTGTATGGTGGTATATCCTTTTTGCCATGTTGTATAAGTTCAGTGGAAAGGATTTCATTGAACGGTATATAGAGCACTTTTTTTTCTGCTGCTATCTGTTTTATAATCTTTGAGTACTCCATTGCCAGCGTAAAGGGAACACTGTCACAATTTTCACCCAATGGCGGTATGGAGATAAGCACTATAGTAGCATCAGTTTTTGCCTTCAGGATATCAACCAGTTTGTTATAATTGTCGGCAAACCACTGCTTTGTTGCCCTTTGGGGAAGCTTCCATAATTTATTGTACCTATTATACTCATCATCCGAAAGCGATCCTTTCAGATCGTTTGTTCCAATTAAAATAAATACATAGTGCGGCTTTACTGCTACTACTTTATCAACAACCTGTAAAAGGTTGTACACCAGCCTGCTGTTAACACCCTCATTGACAAAAATAAATTTCTTCAATGCAGCATCTTCCGCTAAAAACCTTACATAATCAAAACTAACAGCCCCATGAGTAATACTATCGCCAAAACAAATAACAATTTTTTTATCCGGGGCGATAGTTCCCTTGAGCATGGCATCAACATTATTTGAAGGTATTGTAGTTGCCCTATAAAAGACATATCCCAGCAGCAGTATACCAACAACAATGATTGCCACTATGATGATGATTGACTTCTTGAGCATACTTTTCCTCCTCATGATGCATGTAGTAAACCATGACTGATGATAGGTTACCCTATCATAATAAGCCTATAACAACATATTTGCAAATGATTTTTTAAAGAGTCACAAACTATTAATTATCCTGATGCAGTCTGATACACAATAGTAAGCAATCGCGGTATCGCTCCACTATTCCTTCAACACAGCTTCAAAGCCATATCAAGAGCTTCAATGATATCTTCTATATTTTCAATTCCGATGGAAAGGCGGATAAGATCGGGGGTCACCTCTGATGCTAACAGCTGCTGCTCAGACAACTGCGAATGGGATGTGCTTGCGGGATGCAATATCAAACTCTTTGCATCGCCAACATTTGCCAGATGCGAAAAAAGCGTAATGGAATTGATAAACTTTACTGCACCGGCGTATCCGCTTTTGACACCAAAAACCACCATACCGCCAAAGCCATTGTTAAAATACTTTGAAGCATTATCATAACAACTATCGCCAGCCAGCCCTGGATAGCGTACCCATGCCACCTTTGAATGTTTTTGCAAAAATTGAGCTACCTTCAAAGCATTATCGCTATGACGCTGCATGCGCAGTGCAAATGTTTCAATTCCCTGCAAAAATAGCCATGCGTTATCAGGAGAGATGGCAGCACCTAAATTGCGAAGCGGTACCAGCCGCATTCTAAGAATAAATGCAAGAGCATTGTCATCGCCAAGATCGTGTGCAAATTGTAATCCATGATAGCCATCATCAGGCTCATTATACAAAGAAAATCTGGGATCAGTCCAATCAAAGTTACCCGCATCAACCACAATGCCACCAATGGCGGTGCCATGCCCTCCCAGCCACTTGGTAAGCGAATGAACAAC
>JAKPOE010000350.1 GCA_029548025.1 Spirochaetota bacterium | reverse complement strand
TTTATATAGTGGCAATGCTGTTATATTGAATGTAGCAGTATGTCCAAAAATAACCGTTTTATCCCATGTATATTGTTTTTGATAAAATTCCTCTCGTATCCACAAAAGGTCATGCTCAGATTGCTGCTGCAATGATATCCCTGGCCGTAAACCAGCATGTACAGCAATAAAAGTATCAGCTTCATAATACAGTTTAAGACTATTAAAAAAGTTTTTATGGGCTTGCGGCAACTTTAAAGAACCAATAGTTTCTTCATATGATTGTATTGTTGCATGCCCCCCATTATACATGAATATCGATATATCATACCCTTGTAGATAATTTAAAAACATGCCTTCATGATTCCCTTTTAAAATAATTGTATTGTACTCATCTTTCAAACTTACCAGATAATCAATAACCTCAAATGATTGGTAACCGCGATCAATGTAATCTCCCAGAAAAACGAGACTATCATCAAGGGTTAAATATTTTTTGATTTTATCAACAAGATGGGACAATTTTTGGAAGTGCCCATGAATATCACCAATGAGGTAAAACATTTTATTGAGCAACCAGTTCCCTATAAATAACAGCTATTACTTTTTTACCGGTAGCATAATCTTTAATATCTTTACAGCCAAATATCCATTCATTACTATGTGCTACATAACAGTATCTATCGCCATATTTTTTAAAAGCTATTTTTACCTTGCTTGATTCAACAATCATCAATGAACTATCATTTTTTATCAATGAATTAAAGCTATTGCCTGCATCAAGACTTGAAAAATATTTTTTATAAAAACATGATATCTCAGAAGAATCAATAGTCTTATTGCCAACAATGATATGTTTAATATCTGGTAATTCCGGAATGCCTTCATTATAAATGACAATATTGCTTTCATTGATAAGCTTTGTTACAGGGTTCATTACATCGGGTAATTGTTGATTTGATCTAACTTTATCAAGTATTATGCTAATAGTAGTTTTTTGCGTTTTGATGAAATCTATGTCATTGGTCTGAACTATAATAATAATATTATCGATATAGGCAATACTTTTATTTTTACTATACGCTGTAACAGTATCGATTTCAAACGTATCATTTAAAAGAGCACGCTCACGTGTAAACAGTCCATATGCATCATCAGCATTTGATGTTCTGGCGATAGTTACTGTTAAAGAAATGGCAGGGTCATTAATTGATTCATATTTGCCGGTAACCAACTCTATGACATTATAATGCTGGTAAAACGATGGTACCAGCATTGTTATTGACTGCTGATCATTAATGGTTTTACTTTTTACAAGCTCCCATGTATACAGCTCTGTATCTGATGGTAACAGGTTTGCTGTGTTCTGCTGTTCTTCAAACATCGAAAGACATGAAAAAAGACTGATGATAAAAATAAAAACAAAACCTTTAATAATATTGTTTGGGATCAAGTGCATCCTGTAAACCCTCACCTACTACATTATATGATGTTATAGTAATGAATATAGCAAAACCCGGGATTAATGTCAACCACCATGCAAAGTCAATAAAATCACGTGATTGGGATAATATATCACCCCAGCTTGGCGTTGGTGGTTGTACCCCAAATCCTAAAAAGCTCAACGATGATTCTATGAGTATTGTTGAGGCTATGCCAAATGTTGCCGAAACCATCACGGGAGCCATCGCATTGGGGAGTATATGCTTAAAAATAATCCACCAGTCCTTAGCTCCTAACGCTCGGGATGCAACTGCAAAATCCTGCTCCCGTAACTTAAAAAATTCACCACGAACAATACGGGCTATTCCGGTCCAACCGGTTATACCTATAACTATCATTACATTGAGCAGGCTCTGACCCCATAAGGCTAAAATAGTTAATATAAGGAAGAATGTTGGAAAGCACATAACAATCTCTATGATACGGGAAATAATAATATCCACCCATCCTCCATAAAACCCAGCCAGTGCACCTATAATGATACCAATGGTAACATAAATAAACACTGCAACAAATCCAACAAAAATAGATACCCTTGTGCCATAGATCATACGTGCAGCTAAATCCCTACCCTGCTCATCAGTCCCCAGCAGGTGCTTACTCGAAGGAGGCACAACAATGGCATTGAGATCATATTCAGAGTACGAATAGGGAATTGGCGGAAACAGTTTATACCCATCTATCTTTTTAAAATCAACTCCTTCAAATTCTTTATAATCAATGATAATGGGAAAATATAGTGCATTATTTTTTATAATGATGTAGGGCTTATTGTTTGCAATCAAAGGAGCACACAGTGCAATAACAAATAAAAACAACACTATCCACAAGCCACCAAGTGCAACCTTATTGTGTTTAAAGCGTTTCCATGCTGTACCCCAGTAACCCGTCATTGTTGCGCCTCCAGCCTGATTCTTGGATCAACAATCGCATACATGATGTCCCCAAGGAAAATTCCAATTAGTGTTAGAAATGCTGAAATGGATGTGATAGCCATTATAACAGGAATATCCCGTGATAGGATAGATTCAAACGCAAGCATTCCCATCCCCGGTACTGAGAATATAGATTCAACCACTACACTGCCACCTAAAAGTCCCGGCAGCATTGTTGCCATCAACGTAATAAGCGGGATTAAAGAATTTCTGAAAGCATGAACAAATAAAACCTTCTTTTCGGACAGCCCTTTTGCACGTGCTGTTACTATATATTGCTGATTTATTACCTCAAGCATTGTTGCTCGGGTATACCGTGAAAGGAAGGCAAATCCGCTATAGGTCAGGGTAACCACCGGTAAAATCAAATGCCATATGACATCCATTGCTTTTTGCAATACATTTAATTGATCAAACCAGTCCGAGTACAAGCCTCCAAGCGGGAAAAGGTTTAAATAATCGCCACCGCTTAAATATTTTAAAAGAAGCAATGCAACCCAGAAGGACGGCAGAGAATATAGTAAAAATAGCGTAATGCTGACAACGCGGTCAATAAGGGTATCTTTTTTTATTGCTGAAAAAATACCTAACGGAATGGAAATAATATAAACAATAACTATCGACAAAATGTTAAGGGATAATGTTATGGGCAATGCCTCAACAATATGGGCTGCTACTGTGCGTCCATCTTTTCGTGAGGTGCCAAAATCAAGCTTTACTGTTTTATAGAGCCATTCTGAATACCCAACGATAATAGGCTTGTCCAATCCATACAATTTTTTTTCCTGTTCAAATATCTCTTTGGACAGGCTGCCGGCCTTAAGCTCTCCTTCTATTCCTGCATGTAATGATGTAAAGTCACCCGGTGCCAGCCGTATCATAAGATAGGTGATGAAGGTAATACCAATAAAGGTTGGTATAATAATGAGTATGCGTTTAAGGATATAGTATCTCATTAATTGCCTGTAACCTTCCACTCTGCATAGTTTAACCCGCGTTTATGAACAATAACATTGGTAAAGCGCTTGCTCACCGCAACAAGCGCCGGCGTACAGTACAAAAAGGTATAGGGCTGCTCATCGTGGATTATTTCATGGAAACGGCGGTATAGTACAATGCGCTTGTTTACATCAAACTCTTTTCGCGCCTTCTCAATGATCTCATCAGCTTCTCGATTTATGAAATAGCAAAAATTTGAACCTGCTTTCACCTCCGAAGAATGCCACAGTTGATAGGGGTCGCCCTCCCATGATAATGACCACCCCAATTTAACTGCATCAAAATCGCGTTTATCAATCTTATTGACAAACACAGACCATTCATATCGGTTGATATTCATTTGAATACCAACCTTTGCAAAATCCTCTTTTAAAATTGTTGCAAGCCGTTCATCAAACTTACTTGCCGAAGCTATTGTAAAGGTAAACGAAAACTTTGTGTCGCCTTTATCCAGTATTCCATCGCCATCACTATCCACCCAGCCTGCATTGTTAAGCAATTCTTTTGCCTTTTCCGGGTCATAGGGCAATGGCTGTACAGCATGGTTATAATACTTATCATAGATGTAAAATGGGCCGGTAACAACTGTACCCAGCCCAAAAAGCAAGCTGTCCAGTATAGCCTGCCTGTTAATGAGCATGGTGAGAGCTTTGCGTACATTTTTATTGTTAAACAGTGGATTTTTTGCATTCCAGCCAATATAGCTATAATAAGGCTGGTAATAGGTAAACCTGTAAAATGATTCCTTAAAATGTTGTGAATCAGTCTGTCGTACCCATTGAATAGGCCTTAGCGACATGACATCTATCTCACCCTTTTTTAACATCTGCAACGCAACGCTGGGTTCAGGTATTATTTTATAGACAACCTTCTTGATTTCCGGTTTATCACCCCAGTAAAGCGGATTAAGCTCTAATTCAATGCGCTTCCTGGTTTCCCATTTGCTAAATATATATGGTCCGGTACCAATGGGGTGTCTGTTGTTTTTATGCGTGTTAAAATCAGTGCCATCATCAAAGATGTGCTTTGGAACAACAGGAATGCTCCCGCATATTTCCAGTGCTAAAAAATATGGTCGTGAATACGTAAACTCAACAATATATGGTGAAATTTTTTTAACGCTGACTACATCAATATAATACACTTTCAATGGAGCATTGGCAACCGCTGGATCTTTGATGACATGAAACGAATAGACAATATCATCGGCAGTAAAAGGCTTTCCATCGCTCCAGCGTATATTTTTCTTTAAATAAAAACGGTAGTGTAATTTATCAGGCGATATCTCCCAATGGGAAGCTAATAGCGGTTTTAACTCCAGAGTATCATAATCCCTATCCAGCAGTGTTTCATAGATATAGGTATTTATTGATGATGCAATTGCCTCAGTTGATGTTATTGGATTGAGGTGTCCCGGCTCAGCAGAAAGATGGACATAAAGCGTATGAGGATCGCGCACTGATTCAAAACGGCTGCACGATAAACAAAACAGCAAGGTTACCATTACCATGTAATAGGATACGCTGTAAAATTGTGTTAGCACCACTTTTAAATAATATTTTTTATTCTGGCGATAGTTCATGGTATTAAACTTTTTTTTACAATCTATGTACAGTATGCATGGTTATATTGTAGTATGTTTGCTAAAGAAACGATTTGTTTCATTTTTTATGACAAACGACAATCCTAACAATGCTATGAGATTTGGTAAAGCCATTAAACCGTTCATGATATCGGTAACCGCCCATACAATATCCAGCCTGCCAACAGCACCAATGAATACAATAATTACCCATAGCAACCGATATGGTTTTATTGCTCTTTCTCCTGCTATATATTCAATAGCTTTTTCACCATAATATGCCCATCCTAAAATAGTTGAATATGCAAAAAATATTAAACTTATAGCAACAACAATGCCTCCCCATGTACCGGGAAGACCATGGCTAAATGCATGTTCGGTTAACGCAGCAGCAGTTTTACCACTTTCCCAAACACCGGTAACAAGAATGACCAGCCCTGTAAAAGTACAAACAATAATAGTATCAATAAAAGTTTGTGTCATGGAAACCAGTGCCTGTCGTACAGGTTCATCGGTTTTTGCTGCTGCAGCAGCTATCGGTGAGCTTCCTAAACCTGATTCATTGGAAAGCAACCCTCGTGAAACACCCACCTGCATAGCCATTTGTACACCAGCACCTGCAAAACCACCAGTTGCTGCCACCGGAGTAAATGCATGTACAAAGATTAAAGTAAATGCATGGGGTATATTTTCATAAAATAGTATCAATATGACTGTGCCTGCAATTATATAGAACAATATCATAATAGGAACTATCGCCGAAGCTGCCTTTGCTATACTTTTTATACCGCCCATAATGACAAGAAAGGTTAAAATAAATAAAAATATTCCAGTTGCCCACGATGGTACATTAAATGTAGCATGCATTGCCTCAGCTACCGAATTAGACTGTAACATGTTACCGGTTCCAAATGCTGCACAGGCGGCAAATAGTGCAAAAATAAAAGCAAGCCATTTGCTTTTTAATCCTTTTTCAATATAATACATGGGACCGCCTGACATGGTTCCCAATGCATCAACCTCACGATACTTTACCGCAAGCACTGCCTCACTATACTTTGTTGCCATCCCAAACAAACCGGTAAGCCACATCCAGAACAATGCACCAGGGCCGCCAATAGCAATGGCTGATGCCACACCAGCGATATTACCGGTTCCAACGGTTGCTGATAGTGCAGTCATGAGAGCCTGAAAATGTGAAATATCGCCAGGGTGTGCTCCGTATTCTTTTCTTTTTATCAATGCCAGATATAATGACGGGAATAAAGTTTTGAATTGCAATCCTTTAAGCAGTATTGTTAAATAAATACCAGTACCCAGCAATAAAATAATGAGAGGCATTCCCCAGACCCATGCTCGTATTTCATTTAAAAATATCATACTTAACCCTTTATTGCACAATTGTAGTATATTCAATATGGTATTGTTGCCTTATCAATAATATATCCGTCAAGTAGTAATTCTTGATGATTTACAAAATATACTATTTTTTACTTGATTATTTTTAATGGCCAAAGAAAATTAACTTTTTCGTTTAATTATTAACATTAGTCCGGGGAATGTATGATTGATCGTTATTCGCGAAAAGAAATTTCAGATATCTGGAAACTGGAAAACAAATTTAAGATATGGCTTGACATTGAAATTGCAGCCTGTGAAGCAAATGCACAATTAGGCATAATTCCACAGGAAGATTTAAAAAGCATTAAAGAAAAAGCCAGGTTTACTGTTGCACGTATCGAAGAGATTGAAAACCAGGTACACCATGATGTCATTGCTTTTTTAACATGCGTTTCTGAATATGTAGGCCCTTCCAGCAGATATATTCACTATGGGCTTACTTCAAGCGATATTGTTGATACTGCTCTATCCATACAGATGAAACAGGCTGGCGAAATTATCCTCAACGATATAAATCAACTTCTTGCTATACTAAAAAAATTAGCATTAAACTATAAACAAACCCCATGTATGGGACGTTCACATGGCGTCCATGCAGAACCTACTACATTCGGGACAAAGATGGCATTGTATTATCATGAATTTTTGCGCAACCGCAAACGAATTCAGGACGCCATTGATGATATCGCCTATGGAAAACTTTCTGGCGCTGTGGGAACATTCAGCAATATTGATCCGCAAGTTGAAACGATAGTATGTGAAAAATTAGGCTTGAAACCAGATCCCATATCAACGCAGATCATTCAGCGCGATAGGCATGCATACTACATGTCAGCCATTGCAATTTGTGCCGGCACACTGGATAAACTTGCAACAGAAATCCGACATCTTCAGCGTACAGAGGTTCGCGAGGTAGAAGAGCCTTTCCAGAAAGGGCAAAAGGGGTCTTCAGCAATGCCGCATAAACGGAATCCTGTATTATGTGAACGTGTTTCAGGGCTATCACGGGTTATAAAATCCAACATGATGGTTGCGCTGGATAATATGACCCTGTGGCATGAAAGGGATATTTCACACTCATCAGCCGAGCGTATTATACTGCCCGATAGTACTATAGCACTGGATTACCTGCTTGCGAAGATGATTTTCATCCTTGATAATTTACATGTTTACCCTGACGCCATGATGAAAACAATAGAAAAAACCGGGGGGCTATTCTATTCACAGGCTCTGCTTTTAAAATTAGTAGAAAAAGGATATACCCGTGAAGAAGCGTATGCAATTGTTCAGGATATTGCGATGAATGTGTGGCATAATGGCGGTTCATTGAAGGAGCTATCGCTTAATGATACAAGAATAAATACAAAGTTATCCCCGGAGGAAATTGAAGAAATTTTTAAACTGGATAACTTTTTGCATAATATTGATTATATATTTAAAAAAGCTGGGCTTGAATAACTAAATACTAAAACGATCAATAACCTTTTTTAACTCTGCAGCCATTGTTTCTAGTTCTGATGCTGTGCTGGTAAGATTTTCTGAAAGGCTAACAAATTGCCCTGCTACCGCATTTACATTTTCAATCGACTGTACTATCTTTTTAGTATTATCACTTAAATCAGACATCGATAGCGACAGTCCTTTTGAAAATTCACTTGCTCCAATTATACCTTCATGAATTGTTGCAAAATCCTTTACACGCTGATTAATGGTTTCTATAAATCCAGTAAATAATGTAACACTGTGCTCAATATCATTGACAATTGAACGTAAACCTTTACGCATTGCTTCCATCATCTGCATACTGCTGTTCATTGCGCTGTTACCTTCATGTATTATGCTTGATATTTCTTTAAGGTTCTGAGCAGTTCTGTCAGCTAACCGTGATATTTCCTCTGCTACAACTGCAAATCCCCTGCCATGCTCTCCAGCACGTGCTGCTTCAATGGAAGCATTCAAAGATAATAGATTAACCTGTTCAGCAATATCTGCAATAAGTCCTATAACATTCATAATCTTTTCAAAGAACGACGCAATCTGTTTTGTTGATTCGGTAGTACTATCAACAATAGTTTCACTTTGGTGAGCGCTGTTTTGAATGCCTTCTATTGCTTTGATTACCTGCTGTGCATCGGCTTTTAAAATAGTAAAAGCTTCATTGAGATTAGTAACAATTTTTTCTAAGTTTTCCAGAATATCACGCTGTTTATTTGCATCATTTGCAATAGTAAAAAATGAGCTTGATAGTTCTGCAATAATAGAGGTAACCTCTTCAATATTTTGTGCTTGTTGAGATGCTTCATCCTTGATTGATTTTCCCGAAAAAGCCAATGCCTCGGAGGATAAGAGTACCTTTTCACTCAATTCATTGGATTTTTTAATGAAGTCTGTTATCAATTCTCTGAACCCTATAAAACCTCGTATAAAATCTTCCATGATATCACGTGATTTTATTAATGTAATTTCACCACTTAGATCCCCTTTATTGACTTTTTGCAATACCGGCATCGCAACATCAAGCGCTCGTGAAAGATTTACAAGTCGTCTGTTGATTATATAGCGAATAATAAAATTAATGAGTATCATACTCAGGGTTACAAAAAATATACTTTGATAAACATTTTTATACAGTAACTGTTCAGAAAATATTGCAACTATAGCATAATTACCTGAAATATTATTATATCCATATAGTACTGACTGTTCACCATTAAAAACTCCCAGTATAGTGTTAAATTGCTTTCTATTAATATTTTTAAAAAAATTGATGGTTTTATGGAATAAAAATTCAGGTTGATTGCCTTTTTTTATTATATCTGATATGGCTTTTGATTCATATTGCTCGTCATTACTTATATTAATAGTATTTCCATCATAAACCAATACAACTCCATTATTTTTAGAAATTACACGTGGTATAGTTTGTAAAAATAATTCTTTAGAATCTATTTTAATATTTTGTAAACTTTCATAAATATGATCTGCTGTTAATTTTATAACATTGGACTTATCAACTTGGTAAAACACAACTAATAAAAAAACAGAGGTTAAAAGTGTCACAGGCAACACAATACTTACAATTTTACTGCGTAGCCGCTGAACTGCAACAGGTATGCCATAGCGACCTAAAGGATAAGTACGGTTGTACCAAACCAGCATCGAATTATATCCCAAAAATAGAAAAACAAATGCTATGATAAAAAAGACATAAAAATGGTAATATATATTGGTATAGCCACAGAAAAAATACATATATAAAAACAATGGAACATAAATTACCACTAAATATACTATATTTAAAAGCATGGTTTGCAATGCATAATTTTTAAAATAATTAAATATCTTTTTCCTGGATTCTTCATCATCTTTATCAATAATTTTTAAAATGGATTGTACCATTATCATATAATATGAAAATAATGATACAAAAGCTATTATTGTTAAAATTATAAATGCTACCATGATACGTAGATCATAAAAAACGGGAAATGAAATAGCTAAAATTATAAAAAATACAATTGAATTGAACACAATAACCATTGATCCATATTTTTGAAACTGACGATAAATATTTTTAGCTTCCATATATTAATATTTCCTGTACAATTATTATGATCGGTATCAATTAACTAATAAAGTATAATAACATTATTTGCAGAAAATCAATTCTTTTTTTATATTAATTTTGATTTTTTTAATGCAGTGTACCATGATCATTGTTAATATAAGATTTGAGTATAAAGCATCTCTCAGAAAAATAAAAAATATTTCGTTATACTGTACATAGATATTGCTGTTATTCCCTATCTGCATACTTGTAGTGATGGAGTAGTGATGGAATTGATAGTATCTATGAGAATAGCATTATTGCACATAGTTATTGATGAATGTCTAATGTAGCTGGTTATTGATATTTTCAATCTCTTTTTTTAAAAGCTCTTTTATCCTTCCAATCTCTTCAATCTGCCATACTATGCTTTCATCCCCACGTTCAGGATTGTCATCATTTTCATAGTGTGTTTTCTCTTCATTCAATAGATTTAAGTAATAATCCATGAGTTCTAACTTATTTTCAAAAAAACTTTTTTTTAATACATAATACTGCATCCTTTCCTCATAAGTTTCTTTTCCACTGTCTATCCTTTCTTTTAACTGTGCAATATTCTCAAGCATGCTATGGCAGTCACGTATATCTGCTTGATTATCAGAGATTGGAACCCACACAATAGTAGGCAGCCCTTCTTTTTTTTTAAGTAAAAATATTGCATTATTTAGTTCATATAACTCATAATTTTTTTCTTTTAGTTCATGTAACGCTGGTGCTACCTGTTTGGGAACATAATCGCTCTCCTCATGTGCATTATCATACTGTAAGCTTCCAAAAATCTTTTGAAGATACTGCAGGGATTCTTGTTTTGACATTGATCCTAATTGGGAAATATTTCTCTCTTCTTTTTGTAAATATGCACGATAGTTATCGGGAATATAGTTTTTTTCAATGGATTTTTTTTTACTGTTATAATATGAATCCACAGTAACTATCGCCCCGATAACTATTGCTATCAATAATATTATAATAAACTTCTTTTTAAGAGAAATCTGCATCATTGCACCATTACATACTTTATTTTTTTGCAACATCGATAGTTACTTGCGTAAGACATACAATAATTACAATGCCACCTTCAAGAAAATGTATCTTTATTCTTAAAGATGGCATTGATAAAAACTACCCTTCCTCCTTGCAGTACCTCTCTGCTATATCTATCATTCTTCAACCATAGTACATCAATACATCAATTAGACCGTGCAATTTGATAGGTATTACCATCATCAGCTAATTCACCAGGTGCTACATTATTCCAGAACATCCAGTGATAACCAGGATTTGCATCAATATCAACTCCATTAACCTTATATCCTGCCCATGCTAATTCTGAACAATACCATGTAGAACCACTTGTACTTTTTGTACCAGGCCATAGCAGCCAACCATAATCATATGGCCTACCTATCTTTCCCGCTGCAAAGCTTACTGCATTGTTCTTGACCGTACTGGATGTGTTAACTCTATAAATTGCTGCCTCATCAACTGTTAACGTTGATCTGGTATCCAATCGGCGTACACCATTTGTCCATGCCTCAATCATTATACCGTAATAGCCTGCCGATTCTGCAATTGCTGCATGATGCCAGTAACCCGGGAATAAACCGCCAATTAAATCTGCCATCTTTTTGCAACCTTTCATTAAAATGACATCGCCTTTTTGCACTAAACTGATATTAAGTCTATTGCCATCACCCTGATAATTCTCCACCAATGCAGGCATGTCAACAGAAATAAGAAGTGCAACACAAACAACAACAGCCAATTGTGCTAATTTTAAGCTTTTCATTATTCAAACCTCCTGTAAATACATGAAATATATAAAATACCTTCTGGTTGGTATTTTATATTAATAAACCAGATATATAATTATGGTTCAATGCATAACTAGATATATCTATTTTTGCATATATTTTATTATTGTTTTCTAAATGTTTTAGGGGATTTTTTCAAAAATTTAAAAAAATTACGGTTAAAAGTACTTAAATCCTCAAATCCTACATCAAAAGCTATTTCTATTATCTTTTTATCTGTCGTTATTAAAAGTTCAGAAGCCTTTTCTACTCTTATTCTATTTATATAGTCCCCTATATTCTCACCCGTTAATTGCTTAAATAAGCGTGCGAAGTAGTCAGCATTTAAATCTACAACAGTGGCAATATCATGCTTTGAAATATTATACTGATAATTATTTTCTATGTAATCTTTTGCTAATTGAATTTTATTTTCAAGTTTATACGATATCGTTTCTCCAGTAGATTTATTTATTTTTTGTTTTGTTTTTTCAACATTTTCAGCTACAATTTTTCTGATTGATAATAGGAAATCCAAAACTTCTCTGGCGATAGTTTCCGTAAAAAAATTATACCGTGAATAAAAGATAATTATTAGATTTTGTTGTTGAACAGGAATATACAGCAACTGGAAATCGATACCATCTATGTTATGCGTAACGATATACGGAAAATTATTAAATAGCGAATAATCTGCATATTCTTTTATATAAAAGTTTTTTGCATCATGTTCATTAATGTTACAACAGTGATGCAATGAAAATTCACTATTACTGCATTCTCCAATAATACTTCCTTCGGCTAATACTATTTTGCATAATTCATGTAATATGGCTACTATAGCCTTTATATAATCGTTGTGACTGTTATACTCAATGATTTTTTTATTTAATAATTGATTTTTTTCAAATGCTATTAATTCACCATATATTGATTTTTCTATAAAATCTTTATATCTATTTTCTTCATCATAGCCAAGTATCATGTTTAATTTTGCATGTAATTCATGAGCACCTATCTCAGTACAGTAATTGAAAGCCTTCTGAATATAATCATCAACCCTGTTGCTACCAACATCAATAAGCATTTGCGAATATTCATAACAAGTTTTTGCAACCTCGTACTTTCTATGGTACTTTTCGCCAACTATATGACTTAACCAGAATAGTATATCTGAAAATAATTTTTTATTTTTCACATCAAAGAAATATAAAGCTGCAACTCGTAATGAACTGGCAAAATGAGTTGGTAAATAAAAAGTTTTCATTATGGACGTAAAAATTGCTTTTTTCATTTTATGACGTAACTGTTTACTATGAATATCATCTATTGTGTTTTTTGAACTTTGATGCAATTTTATCAACGCATCAGCAAAATTACAATATACAGGATATACATACTGAGGTATAAAACTATTGTCTGCTATAATCTGTTGAGCATTTATCAGAAAATCAACGGCTGCCGTGTAATTTTTTTTCATTATTGCTGTAGCACCAAGTTCATTCAACGCTGAACATTGATTAAATAGAATATTTTCCTTTTTACTTACATTGAATGCATCGTATGCATACTTTTCCGATTTTTCATAATTACCTTTTTCACGCTCAATCTGTGCAAAATAAATGTAAGCAGCGGTAATGGAATAACTATCATTAATTTTTTCTGCAATATTTAAATATTCTTGATTTATTGATTCAGCTTTAAAATAATTTCCTGTATAATAGTAACAATGTTCCAATCCGTTTAATGACATCAGTAATTCCTTTACATCCCCAAGCTTTGTAAACATTTCAATAGCTTTATTAAAATTATTTATTCCATTAGTATAGTTTCCCTGCCATTCATTGCAATAACCTTCAAGCTCATAAGTTTTTGCCTCCAGCCATTTATCATCTATTTTTTTACTAACCTTTCTGGATTTTTTTAAATAGAATATAGACAATGGATATAACGCAATAATCATTGCAATACCTGCACGTGCATATAAACTAATACACATTTGTTTTGAATATCCAATCCTATAAGCTATGTTTCTGCTACGCAATCCTATATATAAAAACTTTAAGGTATTGCTCAACACATAGCTCATCCCTAATGGTTCTAAAAAATTAAATATTTTTATTTTTCGTTGTTTATTTGTTGATGATAAGGGAATGAAGGTATATAATGGGGAAAATAATGCTTTTAACAATTCTTTTATTATATAAAAAATAACCTGTTTATTATCAGGCAATTGTTCATGGATAATCTTTAATCCTTTTCTGGCATATTTTTCGCAATTGATCCATTCTCCTTTTTTATAATGCAAATCACAATATAATGAATAAAGATTAAGCTTGTGTTCATCATCCAATGTATTAACATTTAATTGGTTAATGTAATATTTTGCTTCATCAAGCTGACCCGTTACTATTAATAAATTTGACAATTCTAAAATCAAATCACAATATATTTCATGTTCTTTTTGAGTATTTTTTACCGACATTGCATCAATAATAATCTTGAGAATTTTGATTATATCCTGATACCCATAAATTTCTTTTGCCTTTTTTACCGCATCAAATATATACTGTAGAGCTTTTTCAATTTCGCTGATGTTTATATAGTGGTAAATGATATCATAAATTGCAGTATCATACATATCGATATTACTGGCAAAATATTCAGCAATATTTTTATGTATCATCTTTTTCCTTTCCGGGTCAATTGATGCTACATAGGTATCTCGTAACTTATCATTGATAAAATTGATAAAATTAACTTCGTAAGGATGAATATCAATTTTTATAATATCAAGTATAGATGAAGACTTTAATAATGATAGCAGTTCTAATTCATCAATATTCATGATAGATGCTAATGTTTTTATTGATATTTCTTTCCCCATAATTGCAAGGATATCCAGCAAATTTTTTTCATTGATATTTAATTTATTGATATGACGGGATATAATCTCATCAAAGTCAATAATAGCATCCATTACATCATCATTATCACTTAAATATGAGTTGATATTCTTGTTTAATAAAAATTTACTGATTGCAATTATTTCTAATGGTTTCCCCTTGCTTTTTCTATATATATGGTTATATACATTGGTGTATTTATTAAATTCCAGTTGCAACATTGAAAATGCCAATTCACAGGTTTCTGGATAATTCAAAGGTACTAAATTTATTTTAAGGCTTGTTTTGTTGTGAATAATTCCTTTTACAATATCATTATTTTCAAATTCTGAACGCATGGTAATAATCATAA
>JAKPOE010000328.1 GCA_029548025.1 Spirochaetota bacterium | reverse complement strand
ATCAGCTCAATTCAACACCCTGAATCTAAAAAAGCAGATGTCCGAATCAGATTTTATTTTACTGTCACGGAAAATCAAATCATACTTTTCTGTTGAGGAAAATAAATTTGAGAAACTCATCACATTTAAAGATACACCTGCGGAACCCATCCTGTATATTGAACCTATTAATGAAGGCATCCATGAAGTAAAGTGGCGTCTTTTTAAACGAAACCGCAGTGAAAAAAATGTTTTTACCACAACAACGTTGCGCACTGAAAATGACCTTGTTAAATTGCTGGTATGGTTAACTGTTAACAATGTTTATGATCCTACAATCACCCGTATTAATATACAATCAGGTTATGTGCGTATAAACCAGAATCTCGTTGTTGAACTTCTCAATCAGATGTCACTTTTTTTTGCAGGAAAAGAAAAAATTAAAAATAAATATTATTTAAAATCTCCTTTTACCATGCTTCACTGTATTATAATCAATTTTAACAATGAAGCAGTCGACCACCTTGATTCGTTATATCACGTTTATTCAACAAGCTGGGGAGAGCAGTTCATAAAGCGGTATACTACTATAGCCCATATCACCCCTATTTTACAAACCATGCTGCAGGACGGTTTGGAATTATCTCTCCCTTTTGACGATTACTGTCTTATCAACAGTCCTGGGACGCATAAGCGTTTCTGTAAAAATTTCATTCAGCTTTTCAAAGAATCATATAAGGCGATAGTTACCGGCAAAACGCCTCATTGCCGATTTATTGGTGAACTTGAGGGTATCTATTTTGCTGCATTGCGAAATACTACTGTTGAGGTGCAGGCATTTGACAATATTGTCAAAGTTTTAACGACACTTACCTTAAAACCCGCTGTTGAAACACACTATTCATTTTATGGTGATTCTTTTTATCTTCAGGCATTGCATACTCTTTACAATAAACGGCTTCAAAGAGGCATAACGCTGGGATACTTTGAAGAAAATGACAGATTACAGGTACACATAATTAATGAAAAAGGAAATATTTTTACATTTTATGCACCAAAGACTAGTAAAAATATTTTTTTATATCACATCTATGGATTCTGTACCAATGTACTCAAGCGTATTCCAAGTTCATCAAGAGAAAGTCAGTCCAGCATCATTTGTTATAGTGTTCAAACAGATCGCAGAGGTGGTATCAACATGGTAGATGAAACAGGAAAGATACATGGAGATTATCTGCTGAATTTCACAAAGTCAAAAGCTTTACGTGTTCAGGTTGCCCGTCACATGGGAAATGAAATATTTTACAATTTTATTTTCCCTGATAATGTATCATCAGGTTTTATGACCATTAAGGAATTATATAGTGTTAAACATAAGATTGCCGAATTAAAAAAGGCGGGCATACCAATCTATTCATATATTGGCGAACTGGTATTTAATGACTTAAACCAGAAAGAAGCTTTGTTAGGGTCAAGCATTTATTTTGTAGAAAAATACAAATTGGAATTGATGCTACAGCGTATACACATTTAATACAAACTACGATTCGCCACCCGGGAAGTTATCCTTAAAGAATCGTATCTTTTTTTTCTGTGTTTCCACTTCCTGTTTGTTTATTGTTCCTTTTTCCAGAGCAATATCAAGTAATTTGACATCCGTATCATCATGGTCATCTAATTTGGACGGTATTTTTTCCTGCATTGTAGCTATTTTTTTATCAATATCATCCTGCGTAAGCATAGAAAATTCCTGCTCATTGAATGCCTCTTCATCAAGTTCTGATAAAGCATTTTTTGATTTATGCATTTTTTGTTCTTTCTTTTTATTACCTTTCTTTTTTGGTACCGCAACAAGCGGTTCCTTGATTTCCTCTTCTTCTGGTTGTAAATTAGCCGGCGGGTTGGCTATCTGCAATTCAATTAACTTTATGCGTTCACCCAACAAAATATTTATTTGCTTTTCTATTGTGATAAATATTGGTTGTGTAAATGATTTATTGCTCTGTAACGACTTTTCCAGTTTTCGCAGTTCACGAATATCCTGATCAATCATCTCTATACGTTTAAGCACATGAATAACTTTCATAGCTGGACCTCAATTAAAAGAAATTAATACTGCTGTATGTAATAGTGAATCTATAATTAAAATAATGTCAATAAACTTTTATTTTGCTATAGTTTTTAAACATCAAAATATATAGTTCTGTCATCATCTACAGTAAATTTGAGATTGCATTCAGGACATTTAAATTTACCTGAAGCATTAACCTTAACCATGGATTTGCACTTTGGACATTCTACTACTATAGGGTGATCAAACATGATTGAACCATGATCTGGTACAACTTTTTGTTTTTCTTCTGTATAGTGTTTGTCTTCATGAGTTTCCCCTGTTGCCTGTTCGGAGATATTCTGGTTGGGTAACCGTTGAAGGATAGTGTTTACTGCTTGCATTGCAAGGTCAACCGAATCAAAAATTGATATTCTCAGTGACACCATGTCAAGTAATGTTTTAACTTCACTATTGCAATTACATACTACCAGTATACCCCCTATAGAATTTAGTATCCTTTCCGCATACATCAATGCTCCAATTCCTGTTGAACTGAGATATTCTAACTGCGAGCAATCAATAATAGCAGATGAACATTCCTTTGTCAGCGATGATATATATTCTTCAAATTCTACTGCATTTGTATGGTTAATATAGCCCTGAACTGTAACCACTGCTATCGAATGTTCCACCCTATGTTGAATAACCATAATAGCCTACTCCTTTACCGGTATAGCTTCTTTGATGCCAGTATGGGGAATATGGCTTCCCCCTTCATGATGTAACTTTAATCCAATATCATACAAAAGAGTTTTGCATACCTTTTTTTGCCTGGTGTATACAATAACACCAGCAATGAGTGAAGTAAAAAAAGAAATTATACCAATAATAGCTATAATCACCATACTTTCATAAAATGAGCTATCAATTATCTGGTATACTGGTTCCTTGACAATAATGCAATTAACTGTCCCTATTGATTTTCCATTAACAAAAACAGCCTTCGATACCAACCAGCTATTGGTATCAATATCCTTATAAATAAAGCGCTTTATCAAGTGACGTATATCTTTGCTGTACGGGATTGTTATATCAGGCATAAAATAATCATATATAAAAAGTTGCTTTGATTGTATAGAATAAGGATATAAGATCATATCAATATTATACCTGAATTCATCATTTGTAATATTACCATGAAGCTCTTTCTCTTTTGTTTCATCCGAGTGTGCTACAATTGTACCGTTATCCAGCACAAAAAAGATTTCTTTTATTCCCCTCAGTGATTGTTGCTGATGAAACAATGACACAAGCTTATATGTTGATTTTGTTGTATATGCTAAACCTGCTGCATCTGAGTACATTGTAATAAGTGTTTTGGAAATATTGCGCACTTCTACAACAAAATCGTTAATATCAACTGTTACTTTTTTGTATTGAAAAAAAATAGCAATGCTGCTTGCAATGAAAAACAGCATAACAAACAATAGCATCACAAATAGGTATGGAAACCTTATAATGTTTTTTTTATTCATAACTCTTTACAATAACGGTTACCAGTATATACTATAGTATTCATCGGAAAATATCATATTGATATATACAATTTTTATAGGTATAGTGAAAGTTGCTTTGATAGCATGTCAACTAATGGCAAACAACTGAGGAGCATAGCATGTACCCATACAATATTACAATCCAGTTTTTAGAAGTTTGTTGATGAATTGATATAATGAACATGTAGTGTTACTGATATTCTGAGGTAAAGCCGCCTGTACTGAGCAAAGTCAAAGTGAAGAAGCCCGTGATACGGGAATGTCATTGTGAGCGAAGTGAAGAATCTCGTAGTTTTTTAAAAGAACAGATTCTTCTGAACTACATCCCTCAAAATGACACAGTATTCTATTTACAGAGGGGGAACATAATTACAATGACACTACAACCAGAAGAAATGTTAGAAGAATGGGATTGGGAAAAAGGTATCCCAACAGGAAAATCTATACCACGAAGTATTGCCCATCAATGCGGCATAGCCCATGAAGGTGTTCATTTATGGATTGTGCGTTCTATACCTATTCCACAGCTTGTGTTCCAGAAACGTGCTTCCCATAAAGATATGTATCCTGGTTATTTAGATATAACCGTTGGTGGGCATGTACCCTATGGATTAGACACCAATAAAATCCATAAAGAGGCATATGAAGAGATAGGGATAATACCGGATGATAATAAACTCATTGATTTAGGATATTTCCGGTATGAAGAAAACAATGCTACTCTTTTTCACCGCGAATTCCAGAGGGTATATTTGTATATGTCAGATGAACCGTTGACAGCCTATTCATTTAATGATAATGAGGTAAACGCGGTCTATGCTATACCTGTAGATTATTGCAAAGCTATATTTACCGATGACTATCCCATGGAAGTAGAAGCATATAATGGATATCAGCTATTGACGACTTTTGTTTCAAAGAACAATTTTCACCCATTGCTGTTTGCACCATCCATGAGTCATTATATGGATGTACTGTTCACAGCCATCGAACAATTGCTGCAGTTTGGCACAGTAACCATACGCATGTCATAAAACGATAAAAACCTATGCAAATACCATCTATCACATTTTTCGATAGTTGTTCCATAACTGATAAAGTATACGTGGATGTACGAGCACCTGTTGAATACACTAACGATCATATCCCTGATGCAGTCAACTACCCGCTTCTTGATGATGAACAGCGTGAATATATTGGCACGTTATATCATACCAGAGGCAGAGATGAAGCGCTCATGGAAGGG
>JAKPOE010000295.1 GCA_029548025.1 Spirochaetota bacterium | reverse complement strand
CATTAAACAATCCAAAACAATAATATGGAATGGGCCATTAGGAGCATTTGAAACAAAAGATTTTGCTGATGGAACCAATGAAATTGCCAAAGTGGTAGCTGAGTCAGCTTGTACCAGCGTTATTGGCGGTGGTGATACTGGTGCTGCAATAAATGCTTCAGGCTATGCAAATAAGATGACATATATTTCCACAGCAGGTGGTGCTTTTCTAGAACTTATGGAAGGGAAAGTGCTCCCTGCAGTAAAGGCTTTAGATAAATAGTATCTATCACCAATATTAGTTAATACAAAAGCGGGTTAATTAAACCCGCTTTTGTATTGAAAAGCGAAATGATTAAGCAATGCATATTATGATATATTTAGCACATTCTTAATTGTTGCAACAAGATTATCGGGATTGACTGGTTTTTGAAAAACACCATTAAAACCTAATTTATCAATTTCAATATTGGTTGCAGTGGCTGTTCCAATACTACTTAATAGATAAATAGGTAAATTGGGGTTATCCTTTTTTAATTCCTGAGCAACTTTTGTACCAGCATCTATCCTTTCCATCATCATGTCGCATAAAATTAAATCCGGCTTGGTTTTACTTACAGCTTCGATGCCTTCCTTGCCACTCATTGCAGTAACAACATCAAATGCATTAGCTGTAAGAATAGCTTTAATTGAATCTAAAATATCTGGATCATCATCAATTACTAATATCAGTTTTTTACTTGCCATACTATCACTCCTGATTTTAATCTAAAATAAAGTTTAACCTGTAATACAACATGAAAAACGATTCAAAATAACTTCTGAAATAAAATTATATGCAAGCTGCAAATTAGAATTTGCCTGTTCTGACATCGGTAATCCTAATTCCCAGTTATACCCCTGTATTGCAAGCATATAACTTTCAGGTTGCTTTTTATACAAATCATTGCAAAGAGCAACTATAGATTCAGCCGACAAATAGTGCGTAGTGAACGTTATGGTATCTGCCGGCTGAATTGTATAAAATACAAATGGTTTATCAATGTTAAATGCTGCATCAATAAATATTACTTTATCATATTCTGAAATAGTCAATGCATCTTCAATATTGAGCTGATAATTATAATCAACATCAACATGATGTTTTAATTGTGGATTATTTTCTACCATGGTTGCCAGTTCTATACCCAATCCATCATCCTGACGTCCAGGATTACCATATCCGTATATTAAGCACTTAACATCTGGCATTGCTATTTCCTTTTTTGATCCAGTATGTTACCGTCAGCATCTACAAGTGAAACTTCAAGAGGCATATTACCAATTGCATGAGTTGCACAACTTAAGCAAGGATCATATGCACGTATTGCTACCTCAACTGCATTGAGCATACCTTCAGTTATTTCCTTCTTTCCATTGATGGTATTCATAGCTACCCAATTAACAGCTCTATTCATAGGTTCATTGTTGTTTGTTGTCGATACTATCAAATTAGCCATTTCAATCTGATCGTTATCATTAATACGATAATGATGGAATAAGGTTCCTCGAGGTGCTTCTATTAAGCCAACGCCTTCTTTAACTTTCTTTCCTTTAGCAACCAGTTTATCACCTTGAAGATCTGAATCTTTTAAAAGCTGTTCTATCATTTCAGCTGAATGTAATAATTCTATCAATCGTGCCCAATGCATATGCATTGACATGTTATTGGGTTTGCCCTTTGTATATGCTTTAAATTCTTCAAATTCTTTTTGAGCTAATGGCGTTGGTATAAAATCTGCAGTATTCAGACGTGCCAGCGGACCAACTCTGTACCAACCATCTTTTTTACCCAGCGATTTGAGATATGGGAATTTCATATAACTCCATGATTTCACTTCCTCACCAACATATTTCAAATAATCCTGGTAGTCCACATCATTCAATATTTTCTTACCGTCAGAATCAACTGCTCGTAAAACACCATGGTAAAGATCAAGAGCTCCATCTTTTCTAACAAGGCTTAAATGACTTGATGGGAATGTTGCAAAGCTATCGATAAAATCTTTATTCTTTTTATGGTAATCTTTGAATATATCTAAAGCAGCCTTTGCCCACTCTATCATCTTTGTAATATTCATTGGGTCTTGACCTTTAAGGAACTCATCCCGTTCCTGAATACTTAAATTTTTATTAATACCACCAGGGATGGCACCTGTACCATGTATTTTCTTACCGGCAGTTGCTCTAATTATTTCCTGCCCAAATTTACGCATCATAACACCCTGAACTGCTAAATCGGGAAATTTTAGAGCAACACCAATAACATTTCTGATAGCTGGATCAGCATCTACACCAAACAGTAAATCAGGTGATACAAGATGAAAAAAGTGTAATGCATGTGATTGGAACATCTGTCCATAATGCATTAATCTGCGCATCTTTTCAGCAGTTGGTGTTAATCCATCAGGTCCAGCACCAACAATAACATCCATCGCTTTAGCTGCTGCTAAATGATGGCTAACAGGACATATTCCACAGAGGCGTTGCACTAAAACAGGTGCTTCCCAGTATGGTCTGCCCTGTACAAAACGTTCAAATCCTCTGAATTCAACAATATGGAACCTTGATTCCAAAACATTGTTCTGAGGATCAAGCTGAATGGTCACTTTACCATGACCTTCTACCCTTGTTACAGGTTCTATCGTTATTTTTCTAGCCATATAATTTCATCTCCTGAAAAAAATTAATCAAACTTAACAACTTCATATGGTAAATCTAACTCTTTACCTGTCAGAAGTGCAACCAATGCTTCCCAGATTAAATCTGCACGTGGAGGGCATCCCGGCAAAAAATAGTCAATTTTCACTATTTCATGGCATGGATACACTTTATCAAGAATCATTGGCAATTCATCATCGTTTGGAATTATATTATCATCAACTGTTGGGCATTTAAGGTATGCTTCTTCTAAACATTCTTTCACTGAAATGCCATTACGCATTGCAGGCAATCCGCCCATTATAGCACATTCCCCTACTGATATTAATATCTTACAATTCTTTCGGAAAAGTTTCAAATTTTCAACATTCTCACTATTGCAGCATCCCCCTTCTATCAATCCAATATCACACTGCTTAGTAAATGTTTTGATATCATCAATTGGAGATTTATTAAATTCTACCAATTCAATTAATTTTAAAATTCTATCATCAATGTCCAGTAAAGACATATGGCATCCAAAACAACCTGCCAGTGAAGCTGTTGCGACAACGGGTTTACTCATTGTATTCCTCCATCAATCTTCATTATGATAATCATTACATTTTTTCAATTTCACTACCTATTGGTTTAGCATCAAATTTACGTTTACCAATTGGTATTGCAAAACCTACTTCCTTCTTTAAGATAGCACCAACAGGGCATAAATCCATAGCCTTTTTTGCCATATCATCGGTTATATTGGCAGCTAATTCCTTATCCACTGTAATTTCTACATGACCACCCCTGTTAACCATACCAAAAATACGCTTACCATCTGATGTTGTAATACCACGAACACACCGTAAGCACTGAACACATCTATTGCGTTCAATAATTATCTTTGGCAAAGAAGCATCAAGCGTTCGTTGAGGAAACAAAAATGGGAATCGAGGTGCCATCATTTTATAGCGATATCCTAAAGCCTGCAACTCACAATTACCACTTTTTTCGCATGTTGGACACATGTGATTGCCTTCTACAAAAAGCATTTCAACAATGGCTTTGCGATAATCTTCAAGTTCAGATGTTTTGTTTTCTACAACCATGCCTTCTGTTACTGGTGTTGTACATGCAGCCATATTTCTGCCACCAACCTTAACTGTACAAATACGACATGTACCAGCAGGTTTCAAACCTTCAAAATGGCATAAAGTAGGAATATAAATGCCATTATCTTTTGAGGCTTCTACAATAGTTTGACCTGGCTTTGCTTTACAGGATTTTCCATCTATAGTAAAATTTATTGTACTCATATTAATGTTCCTCTACCTTTGGAATTCTTCCTGCTGTTTTACATGATTCTTCGACAGCAGCTAAAAGATCAAATGTGGATACATAATCAGTATCCTTCTTAACTTTTGCTTCATATATCTCTCTGAAATTCTGGATTGTTGTATAAATTGGATTAGGTGAAGTTTGTCCAAGACCACATCGGCTTGTAGCTTTAACTATTCTACACCATTCTTCCAGTTCTTGAATATCCTTTGCTGAAGCTTTACCGGATATTATCTTTTCCAGTTTTTGTTTCAATATAACGTTACCTGCTCTACAAGGAACACACCATCCACATGACTCTTCAACAAAAAAGTCCATAAAATTATGTACTATCTCAAACAGATCACGATCTGGTCCTATTATTATAATAGAACCGCCAGTAGCTAAATCATCAAAACAAATCCTTCTTCCAAAATCTTTCTTTCCTATACATGTTCCAGAAGGGCCACCAACCTGCACTGCTTTTGCAGTTCTTCCGCCAACTAATTCTAATAATGTTGAGATAGTTGTCCCAAATTCAACCTCATATACTCCAGGATTATCGCAATCTCCTGAGACACTCAATAGCTTGGTACCTTTGGATTGCGCCGTACCCATCTTTGCAAACCATTCGCCGCCTTCCAGCATTATGCGTGTTGTACAGCAAAGAGTTTCAACATTATTTACTGTTGTTGGATATCCAAGATATCCTTTTTCTACCGGGAATGGTGGTCTGTTTCGAGGTTCTCCTCGTTTTCCTTCAGCTGATTCAATGAGTGCTGATTCTTCACCACAAATATAAGCACCTGCACCCATCTGAATTCTAATATCAAAGTCAAATCCTTTACCGGCAATATTTTTACCTAAAATATTTTTAGCTTTTAAATCATCAAGTATCTTTTCAAGATACTTTTTCAAATACAGGTATTCAGCCCGCAAATAAAGAACTCCTTCACTTGCACCAACAGCATAACCTGCAATTGCCATACCCTCAAAAAGCATATGAGGTAATTCAGTTAAAATCACCCTATCTTTGAAGGTTCCTGGTTCACCTTCATCAGCGTTACATACAACATAGTGTTTTGCACCCTGAGCTTTTCTGCAAAATTCCCACTTCATACCTGTTGGGAATCCTGCACCACCTCTACCGCGCAAATTAGCAATTTTAACTTCTTCAATTACATCTTCAGGTTTCTTTGCAAGTGCAACCTTAATTGCTGCTCCCTTTTCATATGGTGCAAACAATACAGGACCTTTCCTCATAATGTTGTTCTTTACCATAGAGCGAACAAGCTCTGATTGATTTGCTCCATCTCCGTATTCTTTCACAAGATCGTTAATCTTTTTACCAGCTTTCATACCTGCTACGATATCTTGTACTTTATCCTTACTTAAATGAGTAAATACAACCCCATTAATTATTGCAGCAGGCTCCTGGTCATTCATTCCGATACACGAAGTATCATACAACCCTATAAGGCCATCTGAAGTTGTCTTGCCAAACGTACAACCCGCTGCTTCTTCAAACGCTTTAGCAACAGCAGCACGACCCTTCATGATAGCTACTGCACTGTTATTCAGATATATTGTATATTTACCTCTGGGCGTTTTAGTGAAAAAGTGATAGAAGGTGATAACACCATCTACATCCACTGTTGAGATATTTAATGCCCTGGCAATCTGAACAACAGCATCATCCGACACACAACCCAGTTCATTCTGAACATCAGAAATAATGTCCATAAGACGGGTTTTGTCGTTACCATACTTTGAAACAACCTGTTTAACAACCGCATCTAAGCTTGCCATATTACCTCTTTTAATATTTATTAATAATATTATAGATATTAAAAATTTAATGATTGATACAATAAATATAACTACTAAAGATTACTATGTACAATCCTCTAAAAATAACATTATATTTCAATTAAAAAATTAAACCTCCTATTCTTTTTTACTTATTTGTAATAAATAATGTTATTATATTAACACGATATGCTACCATTAATAATTATTTATACAATGGAATGTTTTATCCACTATAAAAAATTCAACTAAAATTATAAAACATACATTATTGGAATCACTACAAATATAGTATACCATATCTTTTTGGTGAAACAGATTAAATAATTGATAGTACAAAATAAAGAATGCCATTTAAAATGGCACTCCTTTTACCATAATGAAATAAAAAAGAATTATAATGAAATACCGTGATGCACTTTTTAATCAAAAAAAAAAACGGCGGTACAACTCCCGCCGTCATGTATGTCAATTACTACCGTTACTTTGCATCCCACTTCCCCTGTTTCCGCAACTCTTCCGTTATTTCCTTTGCTTTTTCTATAAGTGCCATTAAATCAACCTTCCCTGTCTTGTTCATAGGGAATTGCTGGCAAACGGGCCATAACTCTACATGAATGGGGCGTTTGTAAGAAGCTATTCCCGTACTGTATTATCCTTTCAACAGCACTTATGGCTGCGGAAGATTTTTTTCAACCGAACTTACAAGGTGGTCAGTGCTGATGGCAAATGCTACCCTTACCGGAGTGTTTCTATCTACTCAGCGTCATCCTGACTTTAATCGTTTATTAAAGGCTGAAACCCTCAAGGCACGGTATGAACACTCAAAGATAAATAGACTCGACATTGACAGAACGGTACAGCTACTTATGTACATCATGAACGAGGAAAAAGCTTTTGCAGACGAGGAGCTATCCCTGTCGCAGCTTGCCGATGAACTTGACATAAGGCAACAACAACTCTCCCGGATATTAAATGAGAAGTTGAATAAGAATTTTTCTGGGTTTGTGAACGAATTCAGAATAGAAGAAGCGAAGAAAATGCTGCTTGAGGAACCAAAACGATCCATACTGTCTATAGGCATATCGGTCGGATTTAACTCCGCAACATCCTTTAACCTTGCCTTTTCACGGTACGAAGGATGTTCCCATTGAACATACAGGAAAAAATATTTGAAACAAACTATAAAGCCATAAATTTTACTTCTGCAATGATGTAGATGTCATACTTTCCAAAAAATAATTGCAAAATTAATACCCTTTTGTTATGGTTACCTCACAATTATCAAAGCGGGTGTAATTCAGTGGTAGAATGTCAGCTTCCCAAGCTGAACGCCGTGGGTTCGAGTCCCATCACCCGCTCATATGTGTTAATTTTTATTTGTTCCATCATTTACGTTATAAAAAATCTCTATGCTTGCTTTTAAAATTATATGTATTTTCTATCACCCATGTGATATACTTTGTAGTGATTGTGGTATATACTATTTTTATATACCATTACCATTATTATTTGTGATACTGTAATGTAGCCATCATGCATAAAATTAATAATAAAATTCAGCTTCCAGCACATTCATTAATTGCTGCAATAGGCAATACACCTCTCATTGAACTTACGAAACTTTCACCTTCCAATACAACAATTTTAGCTAAATTTGAAGGTACCAATCCCAGCGGATCTATAAAAGATCGAACCGCATGGTACATGATTAAGTCCGCTATTGAATCTGGCAGGTTAACTCATGATAAAATAATTTTAGAACCCACCAGCGGCAACACAGGGATTGGTCTGGCTATGGTTGGCTCGGTGTTAGGTTTTCAGGTAACGCTGTGCATGCCTTCATGTGTAAGTGTTGAACGTCAGCACACCTTAATTGCATTTGGTGCACACCTGATATTGACAGACGGTTGTATGGGAACTGATGGTGCAATTATCCAGGCTCAGAAGATGTGCATGGAAGACCCAACCTATTTTATGCCCAATCAATTTTCAAATCCTGCCAATGTCATGGCGCACTATGAAACTACCGGCGTTGAAATTCTTCAACAAACAGCAGGCGCTATTGACGCTTTCGTAGCAGGATTGGGTACTACCGGTACCATTATGGGAGTTGCCCGTCGCCTTAAAGAACATAATTCTTCAATCAAGATTATTGGTGTTGAGCCTCCACCCGGTCATTCCATACAGGGTTTAAAAAATATGCAGGAGGCGATAGTTCCTGAAATTTATGATCCCGGCTTATTAGATGATATTATCACCATTGATGATGAAACTGCCTTTGAGTATTCACGAAAATTAGCCTTACAGGAAGGATTATTCTGTGGTATGTCAAGCGGTGCTGCTGTTGCTGGCGCTGTGAAGGTTGCACAAGGTATGAAGCATGGTAATGTTGTCACCATACTGCCCGATCGTGGCGATAGATACCTATCTACTTCGTTATTCCAGTCTATATGCGCAAAATGCCCACCGTGATTTGTTAGTTTACTATGATTTGTAGTTCCTGACCTGTGATTCGATGCATAGTATTAGTTATCACAGGCAATTTTACCCTGCAAACCTGTACTTGAATTAGTGGTGATGGTAACAGGTAATAGCTGTCCTACCTTACTTCTGGTATGATGATTACTTTCAAGTTTTACCTTGAGATAATTGTCTGTGAGGGCTACTATACTATCATTACCTTTTTCAATAACAGCTTCCCGTGTTGCATGGATAAATTGTTTTTTATACTGTAATGAACATTTTTGTGCAGCATTTCGCAATTGCTCTGCTCTCATCGCAACAATGTCATGAGGGATAGTTTTACATTCACTGGAGCAAGTACCTTCACGCGGCGAATAGGTAAACTGATGAATATATGCAAACTGGCACTCAGTGACAGCCTGCAAGGTCAATGCAAAGTCACTATCGCCCTCAACTGGATACCCTACAATTATATCAGTACCAATAGCTATATCAGGCAGTACCCTTTTCATTTTTTCAACACAATGCATGTAATAAGTAAAATTATAGGGACGACGCATGTGTTTTAAAACAGCATCAGAGCCCGATTGCAGCGGCAGATGTATATGATTGCAAACCTTATGGTGAGAAAGCATGGCAAGAAGTCCATCATCAACATGAACAGGCTCAACCGACGTAACCCTGACCCTGAATTTGCCATCCAGTTGAACAATTTTTTCAATAAGCTGCGCAAGCGAGTAACCTTTATCATGATATTTACCAATGGTTATACCCGTTAAAACAATCTCGGGACATTGTGAATCAATAAGGTAGCGGGCATGATTGATAACATCATCTATTGGCCGGGATTGTGGTACACCACGCACTGCTGGAACAATACAATAAGAACAATGACCGTCACAGCCATCCTGAATCTTAATATAACCACGGGTACGCATATAGGGTAAGGCAAATGGAGATGTTTTAGTTTCAAAATGATTTAAAGACTTTTGCTTTGTGTTGTCGATAGTTCCTAGTAATGAAATCAATTGCCCTTTTTGTTCATTGGTATAAGCAGCAATAACTTCATCCATTGTTTCAATTTCATGTTTATGGGTTTGTACCATACATCCAGTAACGATAACACCACCTGATTTTGAAAACCGCGCACCCTGCCGTATATAGTTGCGGCACTTTTTATTGCTTTTATCCGTTACCGTACAGGTATTGATGATAACAATGTCAGCTAAGCTTCCAAATGGCACAGCAGTAAAACCAGAGGCTAACAATTGTGAGGCTATCTGTGCAGATTCATATTGATTGCATTTACATCCCAGTGTTTTAATTGAAAAAGTCTTTTCATGCATTGTTCTCTTGTCTTTTAATCTCCATGAAAATAGTTCGCAGTCTGGTAATTGCTGTAAGATTAGTAGCAACAGCCATTAGTATCATAGCGCTAATCATAACTATTTCAGGATTTACATTTGTATTTTTAAATAGTACCTGGAAAAAGGGATGCAACACTGAAACTATGCATAAAGTAAACAAGCGCTCTGCACGCTGCATAACACCTCGCGTAGTAGTTATGCCAATAGCTTCACCTCGTGCTTTGGTATAACTTACTAATTCCGAACCAATTAATGTAGCAATAGTGGCAAGGCATGCAATAAAATTATTTTGATAATAAAGTGCAATGCCTAATAACACAACACCTTCACTGTATCTATCAGCACATGAATCCCAGTATGCTCCAGATTTTGTAACGGTGTTAGTACTCCTTGCAACCCTTCCATCAATAATATCAAGGGTAGCACTAACAATTAATATCCATCCTGCCAAACCAAAATTTCCACTATAAAAATAATAAGCACTTATAAAAGCTGTAATAAGCGATAGAGTTGTAATCGCATTAGGTTTAATTTTAAAATAAATAAAGAAATTAATAAAAGGCTTATTAAGCCAGTACCAATATTCTCTGAAAAATAAACCTAAAAATGTTTCATGCATTCGACTTGCTATCTCAGGATCTTTTTTCCTTCGTGGATAAATAAAAATGAATATAATGCAACTCAAAAGAGTAATTGCATTTATGATAATCAACGGCAAAAGCGATTGCACTATTTCATTTTGCATTACAGTAATCATATACTATTACCTATTATTTATTTTTTTTATTATAAAATATTTGTTTCATGGTACAGGCAAGAATCATAGTAAAAAATGCTACTTACAGTCAAGTCAATTTTTTTGAATATCAATTCAAAGAGCACAATACACGCAACTTTACAAAAAATTATATACTTTAACATATACAATATAATGGTATGCTTAATTTATTATTTTTCCTTTGTCATCCTGTAGAGAAATCGTGCACGTTCATTTGCAGGGTCTATCGTCAGTGCTTTTTGTGAATAGTAACTTGCTTTATCTTTATTTTTATGCTTTAGATACAATTCCGATAAGGCAATGTATGCATCAATATGTGTAGGGTCAAGCTCAATAATTTTTTCAAATGTTTTTTTAGCAGCCACATCATCTGGTTCAGGACTTTTATAATACATAACTCCCAGCATATACAATAGTTCCACGGCTTCAGGATTTATTGAAAGTGCCTCATTTGCATATTTCATACCTTCTTTAAGATAGTGTTCCTTTAATTTCTTAGGTATGTTGGTTTCATATGCTTCAATATATCGTGTTTTAGCCATTAAATATAACAATTCATAATAATCCTGTTTATCTACCATTCTATCTTTATTTTTATATGCTTGTTCAAATTCTGTAAATGCAAACTGATAAACATTATCATTATAATATAGTTTTCCTAATGCTAAATGCGTTTCAGGATAATTCATATCCATTATGATTGCTTCATTATATTCTTTTATGGCATTACCATAATCACCTATATTAACATAATAATCGCCTCTTGCTTTATGGACTTTAGCATATTCTGGATATGCTCCATCAAAACGTTGTACAACCCTATCACCAATAGTTGACAACCTAAAATATCCATAACCAATAAGCATATCCCCAAATGATTGTGAGTGAAATATGTTTTCAACGGTAAAACGCGAAACAATCAAATTATTTGAATTAATAATAAACAGTGTAGTACCCTTATGTATTCCTTCGGTATTATATAATCGTGCAGTTATTTTCGTTTTTGGTTGTACAGTACGTGTTAACTCCTGTTTTGCAGCATCTTCTCTTACACCAATACTTAAAATTCTACCCTTAACTATCGCCTTCCATGCAACATAATCATTTTGAGTATAAAATATTTTAATAATCTGATTGGGATTATCATATTTCATATGAGTATCCGGAAAAATTGTTATCTCAATCAGTAAACAAAATGTAATGAAAAAAAATATTTTTATAATTATTATGGATGGAAAATTTTTCATTATCTATTTTTCCTTAAAATATAGCAAGGGATTTAAAGGAGTTAAATATTTGCGGATTTCAAAATGCAAATGTGCTCCTGTAACTGAACCTGTCATGCCACTTTTTGCAATTTCCTGACCTTTTTCTACAGTATCGCCTTCCACAACTAAATTATTGCTATTATGTCCATAAACAGTTATATAGCCTTTATCATGCTTAAGGATTATAACATTACCATAGCCATCTTTCCACCCTGAAAATATAACATTACCATCTAAAGCAGCTTTGACGGTAGTACCAGGTTCACAACTGATATCTAATCCACAGTGAAATTGCTTACCTTTACCTAATGGATTCCTTCGAGTTCCAAATCCGGAAGTAATTTTACCCTGAACAGGCCACAACAGTGAAAGATTTATATTATTTGATTTATTAATATTCCCGGTAACATTATTTTTTGCAATTGATTTATTATCTCTCAATACATCACCGGGATTTTTTTTTATCACCTCTACTGCATCAGGAATAAATATTTTCTGACCAGACAGTACTTTATTAGCATTTTTCAATTCATTATGTTTTATAATCCTATCAGGAGAAACATTATACTGGCGAGCAATTACATATAGTGACTCACCCTTTTTAACCTGGTACAATACTCCATTTTTATTGGGAACCATTATAGTTTTCCCTGGTTTTAATAAATCAGGGTTATCAATTTCATTAGCCATAATTATTAATTTATAATTAACATTAAACTTTTTTGCAATCTTCCATATATTATCATTTTTTTTTATTGTATATTTAGAAAGATGCCAGCGCTTATCGTTATTTTTAAGCTTTTCAATATCAAAACTTTTTTCTTTCTTTTTGTCATCCTTTTTATCTATCTTTTTATCATTGTGTTCGATAGTTACTATATTATTAATATCAATGTCATCATCAAAACTATCGTCATAAACAATCTCACCTTCTGTTTCAGCAGGTGACATATCATCTTCCATTTTAACACCATCGATGATAAGCTTATTTTCTACTGAATTAAGATTAGACGCTGCGCTAATTCCTTTGTTATTTGATTTTCCGGGAATTAATGTAAAAATACAGATTACAAGGATAAATAGAATAGAGAAAAATCCATAGATACTATTATTTATTTTCCTTTTTTCAGGAAAGGTATATCGTTTAAAATCATACATGCAAAGCCTACCCAGAACTATATAAATTTGTCATTAAAATACCATACTATTATATTCGACATCTGCTGTTACATGAATTAATCAATTTAAATGGTGATATTTCAGTTCAATGTTTTTGTTTATGATTGATTGCTGCTTTTTATGATGAGTGGTTTCAATTATTTTTATCATTCTTTCTTTTAAATTGATGATACCTTCACCAGTTAAACATGAACCAATAATTGAATCAGGGTATAACAGCCGTACATGATGTATAACATCGGGCGAAACAATATCGCATTTATTAAAAAATAAAATATTGGGTTTATTATTAGAATCTAACAATTGCAGTTCATGGGCAACAACTGCTACTGCCCTATCAATATTTATATCCAATCCAACAACATGAATAATAAAATCAGAATATTTTATTTCTTCAAGAGTTGATTTAAATGATTCAATAAGATGTGACGGGAGATTGTTAATAAATCCAACGGTATCTGTAAGTAATACATTGTGTTGGTTATCTAAATAAACACTTCTTGTATATGGATCAAGGGTAGCAAATAGTCTATCCTCTACAAACAAATCATCTTTAGCCAATATATTTACCAATGTGGATTTACCTGCATTTGTATAACCTACTACAGCACCAATTATTTCATTATGTAAACGTTGCTGCCTTTGTAGATCTCTTCTATGTGATATGTGAATTAATTTTTTTTTCAGTGTTGTTATTCTTCGTAATATATGTCTCCTGTCAGTTTCCAACATCTTTTCTCCGGGTCCTCTGGTGCCTATTCCGCCACCTAAACGGGATAAAACTCCACCCAAACCCTTGAGACGCGGGAGGATATAGTTAAGTTGTGCAAGCTCTACCTGAATTTTTGCTTCTGTTGTTCTTGCTCGTCTTGCAAAAATGTCTAAAATAACCTCAGTTCTACCTATAACTCTGCAGTGTAAATAATTTTCTAAATTGCGTATTTGTACCGGCCTGATTGTATTTAGATCAAAAACAACAAGTTTTATAGATTGTTCTGCAATAAGGTTCTTTATTTCAGTAAGTTTACCCATTCCAATCAAGTATGCTGGATCAAAAGCCATGCGCTTAACAATATAGCGCGTTACTACAACTGCACCTGCTGTATGCACCAATTGTGTTAATTCATCCAGTGAATGTGATATTTCTGATTCATCAGCTTCAGGTAGCAACACACCAATAAGGATTGCTCTTTCTTTTTCTGAAATAGGAATCCTATTTACTGATGCATCCATGCATTATTACCTTTGAACCAACTGATATGGCATTTTTTTTAAACCAACCTTTATTGACTTCCAATGCATAACGAGCAGGGTATTTTGATGAGTATTCTGGAAAAGTCTGGAATGGATTCATATCATGCATATCATTGATAATACCATTGGCATCAATAAAAGCAATCGATAAGGGAATAGCGGTATCTTTCATCCAGAAAGTTCGGTAAGTTTCATCTGCAAAAACAAACAGCATACCGCAATCATCACATAATGCAGTTCTATTCATCAATCCAGTTGCATGCTCTTCATCCGTGAGAGCTATCTCAACATTGCATTGTATTTTTTCATTTAATGTATTAACTATTGTTATGATACAATGCCGTTTATCATTAGCATATATATATCCACTATGATTGGTAAGGAAAGCATAACCATAAATCATTGAACAGAAAACTACTATACTACTCATATATATTAATATAATTTTTTTTCTCATTTTTTCAATAAGTCATTTAAATTGATGTCGCTATAATTAAAACTCATTAATATATTCAATACGTATAATCCTGTTTGGATTTTCATGCTTCTGGAAGAGTACATCAAATTCAATGCCCAGTCGCTGCATGTATGAATATCGCATGCCCACATTATAAAGCCAATCCTCGGGATTACTGAAATTATAATAAACACGTTCCATCTCTGCTTTGAAAACAAACATATCACCCAGTGGAATATCAAACGATAAAAAATATGAGGTATCTTCGGGAACATAATCGGGCTGTGTTGGCATTCGCATACCAAAATGTATATGCTGTTCATCATCAAAAAGATATATAGGTTTTGTTATTACAAAATAAGGGCCATAAATTACCTGGTCAAGATCATTTTTGCTATTATATGTTTTACCCTCTTCACCAATGTAGAATGAATCATAGCCAATGGCAAATGAAATGGGGAACATCTCCCATCCATCGGTAAACTTTATCTTGCCTACAACGCCTGGAACATTTGGATCAGGATCATCTTTCCCTATTGCACTTTGACAATCAAATGAAGCACCAAGATAAAAATTATTGTGCAGTCCAAGAAATGCTTTTAGTTCAACTCCACCGTTGTCATAACCTAAAAATGATAATTGATAGGTGCCACGTGCAATAGTATAGGCAGTAGGAGTATCTATTACCGTTGTATTGCGAACGTAATATTGAGCATATGCAACATCAAAGCATAAAATACACATTATAATCATTATTAATTTTTGCATTATTGTAATACCATCCAGGTTATTTTGAAATAGGATATTTAATTATATATTTATATTCGGCTAATATCAGCACAATTTGAGTATTTCATTTTGTATCTGGAAGAGTTTTTCTATACCCTTTTTGGCGATAGTTATCATGGAATCAAGTTCATGGAAAGCATATGAACGTTTTTCACCAGCACCTTGAATTTCAATAATCTGGTAATTGCTGTCCATAACAAGATTCATGTCTACGTCACACTGTGAATCCTCTGCATAGTCTAAATCTAACAGTAAGCTATCACCTATATATCCAGCTGATATTGCAGCAACCATGGCAATTACAGGGTTAACATCTATTACATTGCGATGTATCAATTTCTGGATAGCTATCTGTAAAGCAATGTATGCACCGGTAATGGCTGCAGTACGTGTACCACCATCAGCCTGTAGAACATCACAGTCAACAACCAATGCAATATTTTGTAATGCAGTTAAATCAACCACTGTTCGCAAGCAGCGTCCTATCAGACGCTGTATCTCAACCGATCTTCCATCAGGTTTTATCCTATTTCGTTCTGTTCTTGGAACAGTAGCATAGGGAAGCAATGTATACTCTGCTGTTAACCATTATACTCTGCTGTTAACCATCCCGTACCTTTATCCAGTGCATGCTGGGGCACCTGGTTTGAGCATGATACAGCACATATAACCTGAGTGTTCCCGCATTGATACAGTACTGAACCCAGGGCATTGGGGCAATAGTCTGTATAAACTGTCACTTCACGCATTTCATTGTACTGTCTTTTGTTCTTTCTCAAGTAACTCATTTTGCCTCTTCAACTCTTTAAGTTCTTCCAGATCCTTTATTTTTTTATCAACATTTTTGTGGTATGGATCATAATCACTGGCTTTTTTAAACTCTTCAAGGGCACCATCTATATCATCCGTTATAAAGTATTTGATACCACGTTGATAATGTGCCTCAGCTTTTAGCTTATCCTCTATTGTAATTACCCTGGGAATAAGTTTAAATGTTACTGTGAACGAGTAGATTGGTCCAAATACTCCAGCATCCTGATATGACGCATCTATGACAAATGCAACATTTTTAATTGCATAGTTAAAACCCATACCAAAAGTATATGTTCCAGCATCATTAAACCTATAGCCTGTTCTGAAAAATAAGATATCAAGATAATTTAACTCAATACCGGTATTTACTCTAAAGCTTTCATTAAATCCGGAGGTGAAATCATAAAGATCCGATGAATTAATGGCATTTTCTATAAAGTCAACATTAATCCCAAAAAAATGCGACATTTTATAGGAAACCCCGCCTCGTATTAACCGTGGCAGACTGTCATCGTTTGCATTGGTTCCTATATTTTGAACAGATAAACCAAATGATAAATTTTTTATAGGAGCATCAAATGGGGAATACATGGTAATACGTTTTAAAATACCTACATCAAAGGCAACAGAATGTAATTGCAAGGTATCTATCTTTTGATAAATATACTTGAATGATCCACCAATTTCCATAAACCCCAGTGAGTACCCATACGAAAGAATGCCGCTAACATTATAAAAAGTAACAGTACCTACTTTATTACCATTGATATCAATTTTGTCAAAGGGGGGAACCCAGAAAACAGATGTTGAAAATCCAAAAAAACCACCGTAAAGAGGTAAAGCTAATGATATATTTTCAAACCGTGAATCCAGTATCAATTCCTGATGCATTATTGACATTACAGGAAATTTTAATGTAGCAAGACCTGCAGGATTGTAATATATTGCGTTTATATCATTAACCTCTGCAGTAAAAGCTTCGCCCATTCCTAAAGGACGGCTCCCAACCCCAATTTCCAGAAAATCTGCACCTGAAGTTCCTCCTGAACCAGCAGCAAAGATAGTATTTATTGCATTAATGATGATAAATAATATAAGTAACAATAGGGAAAGTGTATATAGTATATATTTTTTATAATTTATCATATAATTGAATAATTACATTTTTACGAATATATATCACTCATGCTTTCGTACTATTGTTGATGCATAATGAAATTATAAAAGATATTCCAACAACTAATAACTAAAAACTATAGAGTATATATTCGTATTTATTATAATAAGTACATGACTAATTATAATTTATGCAATAAAAAAATAGTCAAGCTTAGATATTTTAAATATCCAATAATGCATTGAATACAAATAAGCAAAGTGAAGAATTGCTTTTTTATTTACGATTAATATTTTTTAAGCTTTTTAAATAAGCATATATAAATTTATTAATTTCTCCATCCATAACATATTCAACCGAACCCGTTTCTTCCCCTGTTCTATGATCCTTAACCATTGTGTATGGATGAAAAACATATGAACGTATTTGATTTCCCCATGCGATATCCTTCTTTTCACCAAATTTTTCCATTTTTTCTTTCTCTAATTCCTGTCTTTTCCGTTCGTACAATCTTGATTTTAAAATTTTCATTGCATATGCTTTATTCTTATGTTGTGAACGTTCATTCTGACATTGAGCAACAATTCCGGTTGGAATATGAGTAATACGCACTGCTGAATCAGTTCGGTTAACATGTTGACCGCCAGATCCTGATGCTCGGTAAGTATCTATCCGCAAATCAGATTCTTTTATATCAATATCAATATTGTCTGGTGCCTCAGGGATAACATCTACCGATGCAAATGACGTATGTCGCCTCTGATTACTATCAAATGGGGAAATACGAACCAACCTGTGGATACCGCTTTCCCCTTTTAAAAAACCATAAGCATACTGGCCTTTAATAAGCAAGGTTGCTTCTTTAATACCTGCTTCAATATCAGGCATATAATCCAGCACCTCAACCTCAAAATCATTATCTTCAGCCCATCGCATGTACATGCGCATCAACATACTTGCCCAATCCTGAGATTCGGTCCCACCTGCACCCGGATGTATCGTCATAATGGCATTTTTATCATCATCTGCACCTGATAACAATTCATATGTTTCCAGTTGCTCAAATCGGTTGCGAAATTGCTCAATCTTGCTGCCAATATCCTTCATTACGTCATTATCTTTCTCATCAATGGCCATTTCCAGCAAAACAATTGAATCTTCTACTTCTTGTTTTAAGGCAACCAATGGTTCGATAGTTCTTTTAAATTGAGTTATCTGCTGTTGAATCTGTGTGCAGTGCGCTTGATCCTGCCAAAAATTTTCTTTAAACGTTTCTTCTATTAGCAGGCTTAATTGCTTTTTTTTATCATCTATATTCAGTGTAGTATAAAGTTCACCAATATCATTCTTTATTTGGGACAATTCCCGTAACAGATCTTTTGTCTCAATTATTTCCAATGTATGTACTCCCATTTAATAATTACATAAAATACAATGACAATCTTTATTAATTACAATAAATATGCAATATAGCACACGGTCAATCTAAAATGGTTTTTTTTTGCACAAAGTGTTTATATAAATGATTAGCCATATCTGATTCCAATTCCTCGGCTGAATTAAAATATTTTCCTGTTATCTGATGCCATACATCATCAGTTTCCATACATAGATATATATATGTCTTATGAAATAGTTCCTGTAAATGCTTATACATAAAATGATACATTTTCACTCGTATAGGTTTAAAATAACGATATTTACCATCCCTTCCCGGAAACATTTCACCTGTTGTCATCATTTCATGATTAAATTTGTTCCGTAAAATTTCTCTAAAATGTAAGTGATATCTAAAACCTCCTAACGAAATCCATACAACCCGCTGTGGATTAATATACTGTTTCAATAATGCTATTATATTGTAATAATCCTCTTCCCAATTATCATACATAATAATGGGATCAAAATGGAAAGCAATATAATAACCTGCATCAATAGCCTTAACAGCTGCATTAATCCTTTCAGTCAACGATGCTGTACCATGCTCATACAGTGCTATATTAGCACTGGTATTTAAGCTCCATGCTAATACTGCATTGCCTTTTGTTTGAACATCAAGTAAATGATCAACGCTGGATGATTTTGTCTTTAATTCAAAAAAGATAGTATCATGAACAGAAAAAAATTGTATCAATTGCCTTCCCAAATTGGTTATTTCATCCATCATAAGTGAATCGGTAAATTCCCCGGTACCAATTCTATAGACCATTGATGATGAACAAGTTGTTACGAAATTATTCAATTCAGCAAAAAGTCGATCAGTATTATTAAACTGTATAATACCATAACTGTTCAAATAGATATGCATATAGCAATAAGTGCAATTATATAAACAATTAAAGCAGGTATTAATAACCCTGTACCTGCAACAGATCATATTTGGCGACCCAGGACAAACCTGATAAAATCTGCCTAAAAACGGCTTTATGATAATAACATCCTTTGAATCAATACAACTATCTTTCAACTCATTTACAATTAATACAAGATCATCTTCGTTTTTATACGGTATTTTATGAGGTATTGCTGTACTATAAAATCTTTTAACAATTTCATCATTAATATTTTTATGAGGATAAACAAGATACTGTATTTCGTTAATTGTTCTCATTTTCTAAAATTTTTCTTGAATTTTTTTTAGTTTACAATCTATTTTATCAACACATGGTCTATAGTAAATATAAATTTTTAATGGAGGAAATATTTATGGGATGCTTATTCTGCGATATTATTACAGGGAAAACACCTTCAAACAAAGTATTTGAAAATGATAAGGTTTATGCATTCAGGGATATAAGCCCGCAAGCTCCCTTTCACGTACTTGTTGTACATAAAGAACATATAAAAAACATTGATGAACTTACCCCAAAAAACAGCTATATCATCAATGATATTTTCCTTGCAATAAAAAAAATAGCTGAGCAGGAAAAATTGGATAAAGGGTATCGCGTTATCATTAATAATGGATCTGCTGCAGGTCAGGTAATATGGCATCTGCATGTACACATTCTGTCAGGTAAAGACGATTTGGGTCCTATGCTTGTGCAATAGTAGTTTTGCGTTTTGGTATAGTTACAATAACCCTTTCAATTGCACGATCAGTTGCTCTTTCAATCTGGAATGTTATATCCATGTAGCGGATTTTTTCTCCTGGCTTTGGTATATATCCCATTTGATATAATAAAAATCCAGCTACCGTTTCAAAATCATGTTTTTCTATTTTTATACCAAATCTGCGCTGAAAAAATTCAATATCTAAATTACCGGCAATACTGTATTTCCATGGAGCTATCTCTTTAATTGATTCATCCTGAGGATGATCCCTTGTTTGTATTTCACCAACTATCTCTTCTGCTATATCCTCATCAGTAAGCAATCCTTCTACAGCGCCATATTCATTTACCACAAAAACCATTGCAACGTTATTTGCTTCCATCTCCTTTATTAAGTCATATATTTTTTTTGTTGAAGGGACAAAATGTGGTGGATGCATTATCTGCTGAAGATTTTTTATTAATGGGTTTCTTAATATATCCTGATAGTAGATGTAGCCTACAATGTTATCAACACGTTCTTCAAAAACAGGAATTCGTGAAAATCGTGTTTTCTCAATTAACGTAATACATAGTTTTATCGATTGATTCTTCTCTATTGAGATAATATCAATCAAAGGAGTCATAACCTCATTGGCGCGCACGTCTTTGAATGAAAGTATCTCATTAAAATATATATAATGTTGTGAATCAATAATGCCTTCTTTCTCAACAGCTCGAAACAATGTATCAATTTCATCTCGCGAACTTATAGGCAGCAGTTGGGTGTCGTTTATGTTAATAATTTTTTTTACAAAATCAGTAATAAAAATAATGAGCGATATTAATGGCATAAACAAAATGTTAAAAATCTTAATTAACCAATAGTTGAAAAATAAAATCTTTTCTGACTTTGAACGTGAATAAATCTTTGGGAAAAGTTCGCAAAAGATTAAAAAGAATATTGTTTGGACGATAGTTACTATAAATAATTTTGAATCATGTATAAGAAGAGCTCTGCTTGCAAAAAAAGTGATAAACGCTGTAGCTCCAATATTGGCAATATTATTACCTATCAGAAGCATGGTTAATGCTTTATCAGGATTTTCGATTAAGTAAAGAATATCCTTTGCTTTTTTATTGCCTTTGTTGATAAGATTTTGAATGTATAAAACATTTGCAGAAACCAATGCTGTTTCAGTAGCAGAAAAAAAAGCAGAAAAAAGTATAAATATCAATATTATAATTTGTGTACCAATATAGATATTCATCATGATTCTGCTCGTTTCACTTCAATGGATTGTATACGGTTTTTTGCAACATAACGAACTGTCACTATATAATCATCAATCATTATGGATGCTCTACGTTTAGGTAAGTATCCTAACTTTTCAATAATATAACCACCAATCGTCTCGCTTTCTGATGATTCTATTGAAACATTAAACATCATATTAAATTCATCAATTTGCATATCACCCGGTATTATCACAGCACCCTTTTCTTTTTTTATTTCAGGTTTAGGGGTATCTTCCCATAATGTATACCCACGCCCAAATAATTCGGCTATAATTCTTTTCAAGGTAACAATCCCCAGCGTACCACCATACTCATCAACTATAACTGCTATCTGAATCTTATTGCGCAAAAATTCTTCTAAAAGTTCACCCAGCGCTCTTGAAGCAGGATAATGATAAATTGGATATATGATCTTTTTTATTGATGTACCTTTTTTGAAACCAGTTGCATATGAAACAATATCTCTTGAATCAATTAATCCCACGATTGTATCAAGATTATTCTTGTATACAGGGGCTCTCACAATACCTGTTTCTTTAACTATGCTTATAACTTCAGAAATTGTTGCATTATAGGGTATGAAAATTGTTTTGCTTCTATGTATCATAGCATTTTCGGCAGTTTTTTTTGTAAAACGTAATAGATTATGTATAAATTGCTTCTCATCTTGTGATAAAAATCCAAACTTCTCTCCATAATAAATAGCCATCGATAGATCATCTTCTGAAATATCAAATGATGAGTCTATTCTTAATTTGAATGCATTAATAAAGGTATTTAATATGAAAAGTAAAACATATCTGACAGGGAGCAACAACTTATGAAAAAATAATATCGCAGGCATAATATAATAAACAATGGTTTTATAGCTATAGAGTGATAATATTTTTGGGAGTATTTCACCAAACAAAATTACAATAGGAGTTATAACCGCTATTGCAATAATGTGTCCATATTGTGGCCATACAGTAAGCAAAAATGAAGTTGATAGTGAAGACAATAAAATATCTGTAAGTAAATTTCCAGTAAGGATTGTTATTAAAATATTATGCGGATACAATAAAAATTTTGCGATTTGATTTTCTAATTTATTTTCTGAAAATGAAAACCGTATAAGCTCGCTCTTTTTAAAAGAAAACAATACTGTTTCGGAACCCGAAAAAAATGGTGCAAGAAACAAACAAACAAGGATGATAAGAAATTGTACGTGTATAGAGAGCGTCATATTTATACATTAAACCTGATACGTTAAGTAAATATCTCTATTTCTTTAACTTTTAAAACTTTTGCACATACTTTTTTAAATTCATCGGTAGGTTCCTGTAACCCCTTTTCAACCTTTGATAGATATGATGGAGAACAATGCAATAATTTTGCCAATTCATATTGTTTAATACCTTTTGCCATGCGAATATTCCATAATTTATTTTTTGCAGTAACAATATCATTAATTACATCTTTAGAATTTTTTACTCGTTCAGGAAATAATTTTGATACACTTATATTTAAATATCTGGCACACATCCTCTTAAATTCTTCTGTAGGTTCCTGAACCCCACGTTCTATTTTGCATAAATATGAGGGTGAAACATTTAAAGCTTTAGCCATATCAACCTGCTTTATATTTTTTTTCCTTCGGAAAAATAGAATCATGTTCGACACAAAGATACCCCTCCTTGCTATGAAAGCTCTTTATTATTTAAAATCAAGCACCACCATAAAGCTAATTGATTTTGAGGTTTGATTGCCAGCAAAGTCTTCTGCAATAACATTTATTGT
>JAKPOE010000291.1 GCA_029548025.1 Spirochaetota bacterium | reverse complement strand
CAGCGTATTATTGCCAATGCGGTGGATAAATCAAAAAATAACACTACTATTGTGTTAAATTTTTGTTTAAACTATGGTGGCAGGCATGAGATTATACATGCGGTTAATAATTGGTTGCAACAAAGACCTTCACATGAGCTATCGCTTACCCCTGAAATTTTTGAAAATTATTTATACACTGCTGGCTTACCCAATGTTGACCTTTTAATAAGGACAAGTGGCGAGTACAGAATTAGCAACTTTTTGCTATGGCAGATAGCATATGCTGAACTGATTTTTATGAAAGTATTATGGCCTGATTTTAATGAACAACATCTATATCAGGCTATCTATGAATATCAACACCGTGAAAGGAGGTTTGGCGGATTATGAGAGAGCGCACAAAAAATACAATGATTCGTATCCTTACTGCTGTTGTTGCACTGCCTGTATATGTTTTTTTAATTATTACCAATATGCTTCAATCGTTGCCTATCCTTATAGTAAGTGTGATTGTGTCTGGTGTTTGTTTATGGGAATTTTATCAGATAGCAGAAGGCACTACAGGCTATAAACCATTTGTTAAGACAGGTATCATTTTTGGTGTTATCATAAATATGGTTATGTATTCGTATGCGTATGGCAATATAACGGGTATTGGTGGCATAACACTTAATTTTGATGTCCGCTTTTTACTGGCTGTTGTAACGATAGCTGTGAGCGTACTGGCAACCATTCATATTTTTAAACGGCCCTTGAAGGGTGGTATTTATTCCATAGGCGCTACTATACTGGGCTGGTTTATTATTGTTTTGCCTTATGCACATATTATGCTTCTTAAATCAATACGTGATGGCGTTATATTTATCATATTTATTCATTTGATTGTTATGATCAATGATAGTGGTGCATATTTTGGTGGAGTTTATTTTGGAAAACATAAGGCTCAATTTAAAGCATCACCAAATAAATCATGGGAAGGATATTTTAGCGGGCTTTTGTTTGGCATTGTCTTTGCAATTTTATATAGCCAGTTTATTGAAATATTTTACGGAAGATATTTATTTAGTATTATCGAGGCTGCAATCATTGGGATTATATTCAGTATTATAGGCAATATAGGCGATCTTCTTGAATCAGCGTTAAAACGTGATGGCTCAATAAAAGATTCTGGCTCAATTATTCCTGGACATGGCGGCATGTGGGATGTCTTTGATTCAACAATTTTTTCAATGCCATTGTTTTACTATTACCTGATACTGCGGGGAATAATATAAGGTTGCATCCATAGTTGTATGTCAAAACAAATTATTATATTGGGTTCTACCGGGTCTATTGGCATTTCTACATTAAAAGTAATCCGTGAGTTTAACAACCAATTTGTTGTTAAGGGATTATCGTGCCATACAAATATTACGTTGCTCAAAGAACAGATTAAAGAGTTTCATCCTGACTTTGTTGCCGTTAGCGATGAACAGGTTTGTTTAACACAGGACTATAAACAACTTAAGAAACACTTTTGTTCGATAGTTTTTTATGAAGGGATGGATGGCTTAAATCAGCTTGTTAGTAATGATGCTGATATTTTAGTTGTAGGGATTGTTGGCGCTGCTGCACTAAAGCCTTCAATAAATGCCCTGCCTCATATCAAACGAATAGCCATTGCTAACAAAGAAACGCTGGTTATGGCAGGGGACATCTTTTTACATTTTTTGCAACACTATAATGTTGAACTTTTGCCTGTTGACAGTGAGCATTGTGCTATATTTACCCTGATAGATGGTAAACCTATTAATACTATTCAGCGTATAATACTTACTGCTTCAGGTGGGAGCCTGAGGCACAAAGCGGTAGAAACGCTAGGTTTTGTTACTGTTGAAGAAGCGCTGATGCACCCCACATGGGATATGGGCAAAAAGATTACCATTGATTCGGCAACGATGATGAATAAAGGGCTTGAGGTAATAGAAGCACATTACCTTTTCAAAGTACCCTATAATGCAATTGAAGTTATCATACATCCTGAAAGTATTGTACATGGTATGGTTGAACTAAATGATGGGACATTGCTTGCTCATATGAGCATTACCGATATGGCTTACCCTATTCAAAGGGCATTAACTTATCCGGATATATGCCATAACCCATTTGGCAATGTTGATCTAACGTTAATGGGTTCTTTACATTTTTCTAAACCTGATATGGCACGGTATCCTGCTCTGGCATTGTGTTATGAAGCCGGAAAAATGGGTGGGACTATGCCTGCAGTGTTAAACGCAGCTAATGAAGTTGCAGTACAGGCATTTTTACAGAAGAAAATTACATTTACAAAAATTGTTAAGGTTGTAGAAAAGGTTTTGCAAAAACATAACTGTATTGAAAATCCTGATTTGGGCATGATATTTGATGCCGATGAGCAGGCGCGGCAATTTGCATTACAATGTATATGAGGTAAATAATGATAGCAATCACGTATATTCTGGCAGCAGTAGTGCTTCTTGGTTTATGTATCTTTGTACATGAACTGGGACATCTTTTAGGAGGAAAACTTGTTGGTATTAAAGCTGAGGTTTTTTCTATAGGTTATGGCAAAGGATTCATAAAGAAAAAATGGGGCGATACAACCTATCAAATAACACTTATACCGTTTGGTGGCTATTGTAAATTTTATGGTGAGGACCCGACAGAAGCTCGTGAAGGTAAATCGTACGAGTTTTTAAGTGCTCATCCCTTGAAACGGGTGGTTACTGTAGTGATGGGACCACTCTTCAATCTTTTTTTTGGCATTATACTATTTTTTGTGATGAATGTTTATGGCTATCCGGTTGAAACAAACAAGATATATATTCCGGAATATTTAACAAAAGGTGAATATGTATCGCCCGCTTATACCGCTGGACTGCGAACAGGTGATATAGTTGTAGCAATTAATAATGAGCAGGTCATCAGTTTTATAGATATTCAGAGTAAAATTGCATTCTCAAAGGGCAGACCAATTGTTATAAAAGCGCTCAGAGGCAACGATTCATTTGAGGTAACTATCACTCCAAAAAAATACACCAAAAAAGGATACTATACCATTGGTGTTATGCCCTATGGCAACAGGGTTCTTGTCATGGGCATACTGGAAAATTCGCCTGCTCAAAAGGCAGGATTGAAGGAACTTGATGAAATTATTGAGGCTAATGGCACACAGTTCCATTCTCCGGAGGAGTTTACTTCATTTGTACGAAAAAATCCTTTAAAGAAACTATCGCTTACCATTAACCGTGGCGGTACCATTATGACCGTTCCGGTGACCCCCATTCAAAAGGATGTGCTTACTATTACTGATTTTACCGACTTGCGCTTTCCAAAAGAAAAACACTCTATAACAGTTGATTCACTGTCACTTATAAAAGCTGCGGCAGATAAGGGCAGGGTAAAGGTAAACGGATATACGGTGACATCCTTTACGCAGATGAAAAAAATTATAGCATCCACAAACGGGGTGGTAACGCTTCAGACGCCAGGTGGCAACTATAGGGGGATAATGAAATTTGAAAGCTTTGGCTTTGTTGGAATAGAAACGGCAATATCTCCGGAAAATAAGTTTATACAATATACCATAACGGATGCGTTTGTTAAATCCATGGTTGACCCGTTTGATTTTATTGCTCTTAATTTTCGGGGCATTGGAATGATGTTTTCGGGCGAGCTTGATGTTCGTCAAAATTTATCCGGCCCAATACGCATTGCAAAGATTGCAGGTGATACCGCATATTATCGCGGGGTAAGCGCATTTGTTGTTTTGATGGCAAAAATTTCTATTATTCTCATGGTAATGAATTTGCTTCCCATTCCCATGGTTGATGGAAGCTACATACTTATTTTTCTTTACGAGGCAGTTGCGCGGCGCGCATTTAATCAAAAGCTTTTAGAAAAAATACAGATGATTGGTTTTGCAATACTGGTATTATTAAGTATATTTGTCATATTCAATGATCTGTCATTTTTACCTTTTTTCAAAGATTTATTTTAGGGCGATAGTTACTGGTACATGAGCACTACTCCCAAAAAGACAATAACCGTCCATGCAGGGAATCTTGCCATTGGCGGGGATGCTCCTGTATCGGTGCAATCAATGACCAATATCCCCGTTAGCAATGTTGCAAAAACAATTGAGCAGATTATAAAGCTTGAGCAGGAAGGGGCACAGCTTGTACGATTGGCGATGCGCACCGAAGAGGATGCAAAGTATATCAGCCAAATAAAACACGAAGTGAATGTGCCACTGTGTGCGGACATCCACTTTAATTATAAAATAGCAATCAAAGCTATAGAATGTGGCATTGATAAGCTGCGTATAAATCCGGGAAATATTGGTGCAGAAGAAAACGTTATAGAGCTTGTGAAGGCTGCCCGTGAAAAAAATATTCCCATACGCATTGGCGTTAACTCAGGTTCGGTGGACTTAAAAAAATATGGGCAGGTTAATCCTGATACGCTGGTTGCTTCCGCAATGGAGCATGTACATATTTTAGAGGATTGCAATTATACCACTATTGTTGTTTCCATCAAATCGTCAGATTTATTACAGACAATTGAGGCTAACCGGATATTTGCCAGCAGGCGACAGTACCCCATCCATATTGGGCTTACCGAAGCAGGATATGGTACCGATTGCATCATTGCAAGCAGTATGGTGATAGGAACACTGCTGTATGAGGGCATAGGCAACACCATCCGGATTTCCATGACGGGGGACCCTGTTCATGAGGTAAGGATCGCGAAGCGCCTATTAGAGATAGGTGGATTCAGGTTTAGCCCATTTACCATTATTGCATGTCCAACGTGTGGACGAACGGATGAACAGCTTGATATATTAGAGCTGGCACAGGAAGTAACACAGATGATGCATGACCGCTTTGAAGAGATACTGAAAAAAAAATTGCATCATATAACGGTGGCTATTATGGGTTGTGAGGTTAATGGCCCCGGTGAAGCGCGTCATGCAGATGTGGGAATTGCAGGGGCTCGTAATGGCAGGGTGGTGCTTTTTGCAAAAGGGGAAAAGATAACAATGCTACCCGCCAAAGAAGCAATAAAAGCGATAGCGGAACAGATAGCAATACTATCAGGATGTTAGGTACGCATCAAGCAATGCTCTATGGTGAATGTGCCGTAGTATGATTGCATTACAGCAGTAATTCTTTATATTTTACTAAACGATATACTGTTGCATTATACGGTGTTGCAATACCATAATGCATGGCTGTTTTTATAATTGCACCATTAATATAATCAATCTCGGTAATACGTTTTGCACTAATATCCTGAAGCATAGAACAATAGTTGTTCTTTGTGTTGGTGCATACCTGAAATGTGGTTGTAATCATATCATTGCCATGTATAGCAATCCCCTGTGCCAGCCCAACATCTGCTGCTTCCATAATAATGTTGCGCATAATATCTTTTATATAGTCATGGTACAGTAAAGCTCCATTGGGCACTTCAAGGATTGCACCTAATGGATTAATCGCAGCATTAACAATGGCTTTTTCCCACAGTGCTTTATCAGGATTTTGAGTGATAGTTACCTGTAATCCAGCCTTCTGTAACAATGAATACAGAAAGCTGTTATGACGATAACTATCGCCACCTATAATTATTTGTCCTTCACCACCAAAACGTACCTTTGCTGCAGTAAGCCTGGTGGCACCGATGGTGGTAGTACCATATACAAGCGGATTGTTTACCATTGATTGTATTACAGGGACATTGCCAATTCCATTTTGTAATGTTATGATTATTGCATCAGATTTTATATAAGGTTTTATTGCTTCAATGGCACTTTTAGTTGCAAAGCTTTTAACAAAAATAAATATACAATCAGCATGTGCAAGTATGCCGGGATTGTTGCTTATCATAGGATTAATGGCATGTGTCCGTGTATTATATTCTATTGAAAGCCCATTTTTTTTAATATCGTTTACTGTTGTTTTGTTTGTTTCATACATTACTACTGTTGCATAGGGATGCAGCAGAAAAGCAAACAGAGAGCCCATGGCACCCGCACCAACTATCCCAACAGTTATAGTGTTATCAAAGGTATTCATAACGTTTATACTATATACTATATCATATATAAAGGGGAAAACAGAGGTAAATGGACAATAATTATGAAAAAATTGATATACTAAAAAGTATAATAACATTTCAGTTGTTTTGTTTTATTAATATTTGTATTTTCACCATTAAAATTTTGATAATATACTCACAGTGTACTATTTTTATTAGTAGAATTATATATAAAAATTTGATTATTAATTGACTTTACATACAAATATATTATATACAATAATAATTATATATGAATGATAAAATAAAGTTGGATTATAGGTGTTTGATGGATTCGATTCAGGCGCCTGTTTTGGTGGTTGATGCATCAAAACACATCATTGACATCAATAATCATGCCCGACGGCTGTTTCATACTATGGATATAGTAGGAAAATCATGTAAAGAACTTTTCCCGGATTGTGAAAAGGATGGAAATTGTCCTGTTGATGATGCAGATTATAAAATACCTACCAATTGTGAAAAACGAAAGCTTTCAATGATTCTACACACTGTAAAGGAGCAGATGGATATCATAATTGCACCAGCAAAAAAAGAAGATGATCTGGTGTTTCTTCATATCATGACCGATAGCGATATACAGAACCGCCAAAATCTGGTTATGCTGGAAAAAAATATGACTATCTCAACATTGGCGTCCGGGATAGCTCATGAGTTTAATAATATGAATGCTGGTATTCAAGGGTTAATAGAACTCTTGTTGTCACAGGAAGAACTATCAAATGCTGGAATTAAAGATCTTAGAACAGTTTTACGCATTGTTAAGCGTGCAACACATCTGGTTGATCAGCTTTCCATGCTGGCTCATAAAAAGCCTTCTAAACAAATGCTCTCAAATATA
>JAKPOE010000288.1 GCA_029548025.1 Spirochaetota bacterium | reverse complement strand
TCAGCATACTTACCATACCGCAGAACCTTGCCCAGCAGTTCCTGAGGATGATGCACCGGCAACTGCATCTCAAGATAAGCACCATACTGCGGATGGGTTCCTTCTTTTATTTTTTGCTCTTTATGCCATACCTGCTTCTTTACAATATTGCATACCGGATCATAAAACCGTATGCATACGGTATGTTCTGTTTTTCCTTTGTAAATTCCGTATGCCGAATGTATGTACTTCTGTACCTCCTCATTGGAAAGCTGTTTGGTGTGCCTTTTATTGGTAGCCTGTGCATTCTTAATGCGCGAAAGCAAAAATGTACGCACCCCTTTGTTATCTTCATCATAGGCAATAACATACCACCTTCCTTCATAGTGTATAAAGTGTTCGGGCGCAATAACTCGTGTGCTATTTTTACCCTTTACATCAGCATATTGTATGCTCACCATGGCACCATCACGGAGTGCCACAAAAAGCTTGCTGAACAGCTCTAAATTTAGCGCCTCCCACTCTTCTATCTCATAGGTAATTTTTGTAATAAGGGGAAGGTACGTTTCTTTAACCATTTTTTTTATGCTGGGAACTATACTTTTATCTATAAAAGGAAAGTGAGTGGGGCTTTCAATAAGGCGAGTTAAGAATATATAAAACAAAAGCATGCGTTCATTGCGATAGGTAAAATAATCAAATGGTAACGAGTAGCTATACCCCTTTTTGTGGTGCACATACTGGACAGGAGCATTAATTCTTTCTCTGAGATACTCAAGATCACGTTTAACCGTTCGTGGCGAAACCTCAAATTTTTGTGCAACATCCTGAACTGTAACCACCCCCTTTTCACGAATGGTTCTATCAATATAGTGCAACCTTTCATTCTGGCTCACGGCAAACCTCATGCTCATTTTTCTTTAATAATTCTTTTATTTTAATTATTATAACATATTATGTTATTTTGTCAATTATAATTTATGTACATGTTTGTGTAATTCTATACGTGTTACAGCCTTTTACTCACGGTAGTATTGCATCTCAGAAAATAGCATTATGCACTCCTGTCATTCCAGGCTTGACCCGAAATCAAAATAATTATCAGATATCCTGAAAATAACATTACTGCTGCAATTTTTTATATATAAAGAAAACCAATTATCAGTGACTATCACCTGCTTACTCTTTTTTATAAGTGTATACTACTAATGCTTATAATAGTTTAAATGTTTATATTATATTTTATATATTATTTCATATTTTTATAATTTTAAAAAAATTATGTTGCAATTTTTATGCCTGCTATATTTAGATATATGCTTACTTTTTATTTATTTCTGCGAGGTGTAACAGGTGAAGATTACAGGTGCACAGATTATTATTGAATCACTTATCAGGGAAAAGGTTGAGGTAATGTTTGGCTACCCTGGTGGTGTGGTCATACCCATTTTCCATCATATATTTAATGCACCTTTTAAATTTATTTTATCCCGCCATGAGCAGGGGGCAGTCCATGCTGCTGATGGTTATGCCCGTGCAACCGGCAAGCCCGGTGTTGTCATTGCAACCTCCGGTCCAGGTGCCACCAATTTAGTTACCGGCATTGCGACAGCAAATATGGATTCGGTACCGCTTGTTATATTTACCGGGCAGGTATCCACTGAGGTGATTGGCAATGATGCATTCCAGGAAGCTGATGTTACCGGGATAACCCGCCCAATTTCCAAACATAATTATTTAGTTAAGAATATTAATGAGTTAGCCAAAATTATTAAAGAAGCTTTTTATATTGCAACAACCGGCAGGCCCGGCCCCGTATTAATTGATGTTCCCGTCAATATATCAAATGCCGAAACCGAGTTCCATTATCCAGAAACAGTGCATTTGCGAAGCTACAAGCCTGTCATTCATGGTCATTCAGGGCAGATTCAGAAAGCATGTAAATTAATTGAACAATCAAAACGTCCAGTTGTGTATGCTGGTGGTGGTGTTATATCATCCAATGCATCGGATGAATTGCGTACATTCATAAAAAAGACAGGTATTCCCATTACCACTACCCTGCTTGGGTTAGGTGCCTATCCGGAAAATGACAAACTTTCGCTCAAGATGTTAGGAATGCACGGCACCTATTATGCAAACCATGCTGTTCATCAGAGCGACCTGCTTATAGCTGTGGGTGCACGGTTTGATGATCGCGTGACTGGTAAAATTTCAGAGTTTATACCTCATGCAAAGGTCATCCATATTGATATCGATCCGTCATCAGTTAGTAAAAATGTAGCTGTCGATGTACCAATTGTTGGTGATGCGAAACATGTTTTAACCGAGATAAACAAAACAGTAAAGGCTCCCAAAATAGATGAGTGGGTTACTCATGTAATGAAGATGAAAGAAGAAAACCCGCTTACCTATAAAGACAGTGATGTAACCATTAAACCACAATATGTTATTGAAAAAATCTATGAGATCAGCAACGGTGATGCTATTATATGCACTGAAGTTGGACAAAATCAGATGTGGGCATCACAATTTTTTGACTATACACAGCCGCGAACCTTTATATCATCAGGCGGACTGGGCACGATGGGATTTGGATTTCCTGCATCTATTGGAGCCCAATTAGGCCGTCCCGATAAACGTGTAATTGACATTGCTGGTGATGGTTCAATACAGATGAATATACAGGAACTCATTGTAGCAGTACAACATCGATTACCTATTATAATTGCTATACTCAATAACGGCTTTTTAGGTATGGTACGACAGTGGCAACAATTGTTTTATAATAAACGATATTCATACACCTGTATCAATTTCCAGCCCGATTTTGTAAAATTAGCTCAAGCCTATGGTGCTGAAGGCATTCGTATTGAGAAAAAAGCAGATGTTGTACCCGCAATACAAAAAGCGTTTACCATCACTGACAAGCCAATAATTCTGGATTTCCATGTTGATCGCGAAGAAAACGTTTATCCAATGATCCCCGCAGGGAAATCTGTAAAAGATATGATGATGAGGGAATTAGCATGAGCCAGCATGTAATATCAGTAAAAGTTGAAAATAAATTTGGTGTGTTAGCACGTGTTGCTGGACTTTTTTCTGCACGAGGATACAACATCGACTCGTTAGCAGTTAGCGAAACTGAATTACCTGATGTTTCGGTTATGACTATAGTCGTTAGCGGTGATGACCGTATTATTGAACAGGTAAAGAAGCAGCTTAATAAACTCATTGATATTATAAAAGTAACTGACCACAATCAGGAAAATGCTGTACAGCGAGAGATTGTATTAGCAAAACTTAATGCCACACCTACAAAACGTAATGAAATTTATCAACTGGCACAGATTTTTGGAGCACGCATTGTTGGTGTCACTAATAAAGCAATTATACTGGAAATGGTCAGTGATCCTGAAACAGTAGATAACTTTATTGAACTGCTGCGACCATATTCTATTAAAGAACTCATCCGGACAGGCAGGGTATCAATTCTTAAGGAATGAAATCGTAAAATTTTTTATTATATTTGCTGCATCATTCATTTAATAATATTAGTGATATCAACCCATTACTTTTTCTTTTTCTTATTCTCATTCTTATTCTTATTCTTAAGAATTTCCAGCTGATTTTTATCCAATTTTGTTATTTTTAGTATTGTCGCGTCGTCTATCCCATTCCTGAGCATCTTACTGGCAATTTTTGCACGTTCCTTTATCATACCCTGCACTATTCCTTCTTTAAGACCGGTTTGTTTACCTCTGACAACTCCTTTTTGCATTCCCAATTGCATACCTTTTTGCATACCTTTTTGCAACCCTTCTTGCATCCCCTTCTGGACACCATCCTGAAAACCTGATTGCAAGCCTTCAGTATAACCTTCTTTTCGTAAATCCTCCTTCAAATGTTGTAATGTCGTTGATAACATACTATAAGCCTCCTCCGGATGAAATGCTGATTCAATTATGGGTTTTACATTATCAATAATACCATGAGTTTCTAAATAATGCGCCAACCATACTAATAAAGTTCGTATAATCATATTTTCATTACCATAAATATGCATCAGATTGCGTATTCTGTCAATTGTTTTTAAGAAAATTTCTTTATCACCTCTTTCAAGCAAAAAAACCGTAGCTATAACATTCATCATTGCGTCTAATTCATTTTCCAATATTTCATTTTCAATAATTGGATAATATTGAAATTGCGGTATATATGGTCTACATTGCTGCAGCTGCTCAGGCACATTAATAAGCTGAAATATATTAGTAGCTGCCGTCCATTTACGTTCACCATTATACAATAATATCGGAAAAACTACTGGCAATTGTTTTACTTTGTGTTTATAAATCAGTTCACGATATAATTCCATAATATAAGTCAGCATTCTGAACGACATATAATTATCTACCGTTGATTGAAATTCAATAAGCAGATATAAATAAATTTCTGCATCTTTCAACATCAATTTATATATGATATCAGCTTCATATTCTTTGTAGTCATCATTTACATAGCTTTTATCAACAGGCTGAGCTTTGCTGAAATCAACCTCTTTAATCCACTCCATTGCAACAAATGATTCTAAAAGTTCTTTTACTATTAATGGATTAGAAAAAAGATATTTATACGATTTATCATGAATTGAATGTCCATGCATAAATAATAACCACCTCCTGCTATAAAATTTTATTCAAATACATACAATTTCCATTGTATTTCTCTATGAAATTAATACGCTGAAACTGGAAAAAATTAAGGGGAAAATTAAAAAATATTTTTTTATAATTAAAAATTTTTAAAATTTTTCTGTTACCAATAGTGAGATATCACAGGAAATCGATAAATAACACTTTTCAAACATTACCCTGTTTTAAGAAGTTAAAAAAAAATTAAATTTTTATTGCATAATACAAATACAATAATAGACTATGCTGCATCAATAACTGCATGTAAGTATACTGCATTTACTCTATATAATAATTAAAACGAGGTAGCATTATGGCAAAGATGTACTATGATAATGATGCCGATTTATCGGTGATTTCAAACAAGATGATTGCTGTAATAGGATATGGCAGTCAGGGTCATGCTCAGGCACAAAATCTGCGAGATAGTGGCTGTAAAGTAATTGTTGCAGAATTACCCGGAACACCAAATTATGATATTGCAGTTTCACATAACTTTAAACCAATAAGCGCAAAAGAAGCAGCTGAAAAAGCTGATATCATCCAGATATTGGCTCAGGATCACGTTCAGGCAAAGCTTTACGAAAATGATGTAAAGCCGTATCTTAAAAAAGGCAAGACACTTGTCTTTTCACATGGATTTAATATCCATTTTGGTCAGATAGTTCCACCATCAGATGTTGATGTTATAATGGTAGCACCAAAAGGACCGGGACATTTAGTACGTAGCGAATATGAAAAAGGCGGCGGCGTTCCCTGTTTAATTGCAATACATAACAATGCAACCGGTAAAGCAAAAGAAGTTGCATTGGCTTATTCAAAGGGGATTGGAGCTACACGAGCAGGTGTTATTGAAACAACATTTAAAGAAGAAACCGAAACCGACCTCTTTGGCGAACAATGCGTACTGTGCGGAGGAGTTTCAGAGCTTGTTAAAGCAGGTTTTGACACACTGGTAGAAGCTGGCTACCAGCCCGAGATTGCTTATTTTGAATGTATGCACGAACTTAAACTCATTGTTGATTTATTTTATCAGGGCGGCATTAACTATATGCGGTATTCTGTATCTGACACTGCCGAATATGGCGATTACATGGTAGGCAAGCGTATGGTCACCGAACAAACCCGTAAAGAGATGAAAAAGGTACTTGATGAAATTCAATCAGCTCAATTTGCCCGTCAATGGATTTTAGAAAACGTAGCAGGCCGTCCACAATTTAATGCAATAAAGAAAAAAGAACGTGAACATCTCATTGAGAAGGTTGGCAAAGAGTTACGAAAGATGATGAAATGGATTGACAGTAAGGAAGTTTAACAATAACTATCGAACAGGGCGGTGATAAATCATCGCTCTGTTCACATATCGAAATTTTTTTGCAACCATCCTGATAGATAACCTGTCTATATAGTAAATTCAAAACTAAACAGATTAATAAATCAGCAGTTAATAATATGCATGGTTAGTTTTCCAAATATATAAACTACCTGTTTGGTTCAAGACAGCACAGGAGGTTGTTATGAGCAAAAAAATATTATTGGTATATCCTGAAATACCCCTTACCTACTGGAGTTTTAGATACTCTTTAGAATTTATAGGTAAAAAAACAGTTTTCCCTCCTCTTGGTTTGTTAACCGTTGCAGCAATGTTACCAGAGGATTGGGAGGTTGAGCTACTTGACTTAAATATATCTTCACTTGATCCCACAATAATACCAGACTACGATATGGTCTTTATATCAGCAATGATTGTCCAACAGGAATCATTTCACCATGTTACATCGATGTGCAAACAATACCATGTGCCTGTTGTGGCTGGTGGCCCCTATCCTACTTCTTTATGGCAATCTATTCCGGATGTTGATTACTTTGTTTTAAATGAGGCAGAGGTAACATTGCCAATGTTTTTACATGATCTGCAATCTGGAACGCTGCAGCATGTTTATACTTCAACTCAAAAGCCATCCCTTGATAAAACACCAATACCACGTTTTGATATTATTGATCTTAAACCTTATTCCAGCGTTCCATTACAATTTTCACGAGGGTGTCCATTTAATTGTGAATTTTGCGACATCATCTCATTATTTGGAAGAGTTCCTCGTACAAAAAGCCCGCAGCAATTTTGCGCCGAATTAGATGCAGTATACGCAACTGGTTTTAACGAATCAATATTTATTGTAGATGATAATTTTATTGGCAATAAAGCAAAGGTTAAGGAACTACTCAAAGCAATCATTGAGTGGCAGATTGCTCATGCATACCCATTTTCCTTCCAGACCGAAGCAAGCGTTAATTTAGCACACGATGACGAACTTATGGAGCTTATGTATAAAGCAGGTTTTGACATGGTTTTTCTGGGTATTGAAACCCCTGTTGTATCATCACTTGAAAGCGTCGGTAAAACGCAGAACACCAAAGAAAATCTTCTTGAAAATGTTGAATCAATTCAGCAACATGGTATGGAGGTAAGCGGAGGCTTTATTGTTGGATTTGATGAAGATCCTGATAATGTTTTTGATCTACAGATTGAATTTATTCAATCATCGGGGATACCTATGGCAATGGTAGGAATACTGGATGCTCTCCCGCAAACACGGTTATATCATCGTCTGGTTGAAGAAGGGAGGCTTATTACTGAATCAAATGGGAATAATACTCACAAGCTTGAGCCAAACTTTATACCAAAGATGCCAGTGCAATTGCTCGTTGACGGCTATATAAAAATACTGAAAACAATCTACTCGCCAAAACAATATTTTGAACGGTGCCTTACATTAATTAAGCGGCTTCCAGGCAAAAGAATGGTATATCGCCAATTTACATTGAAAGAGTTCAAGGCTCTTATACTATCATTAGTAAAACAGGGATTTTCATCATACGGAAAAGATTATTTTACATTTTTGTTGAATACCTTGAAATATCGCCCAAAATTATTTTCTGAAGCTATAGCACTGGCTATCAAAGGATATCATTTATTTAAAATCACTGATATCATGGTAAACGAATACAATAAATCACTTCATAAACACGGACATGATGATACAATTGAAAAATCTTTGGCTGCCACAGTTCCTGCAGGTAATGAGCAGCTCCAAACACAACTTTAATATTAACTGATAGGGGGAACTATTGTATGTCAACACCATCAACTGCAGTACAGATTTTAGTAACCATCATTCCTATTGTTGGGATAGTGGCGGGCAGTGTTGTATTATTTTTCTTCCTTTACTTTAATCATAAACAAAAAATTCTTCTTATTGAAAAGGGTTTGTATCAAAAAGTATCGTTTGATTTTGATGCATTTAGTCTTTTCACGGGATTTATACTTTTAGGTGCAGGTGCAAGTTTAACAATTTTTTTTCTTATTAAAGATGGTGTTTCATATGCACTTATTGGCGGATTGGTGCCATTAGGATTGGGTATCAGTTTTACCTGTTATTACTTTGTAAAGCAGAAAACAACCAAACAATGAACAATATAAGCGATGAGCATATTATTCAGCAAATTCTTAAAGGCAATCAGGAATTATTTAAAATCATTATTCAGCGTTATGAGCAGCTTGTTTATAGTTTGGGTATGCGTTTTTTTAAGAACCATGATGATGCATCTGATTTTACGCAGGAGGTTTTTGTAAAGGTGTATGGTAATCTCTATTCATTCAAGGGGACGGCATCCTTTAAAACATGGATGATGAAGGTTTGCTATAACCATGCCGTCAATAAAATTGCACAAATGCAAAACAACAATACCACTGAATATCATGATACCATAGCTGATACATCCGAACCTTTGAATATATTCATGAAAAATGAACTGGGAGAGCTTCTTGAGCAGGCAATCAATGCCCTGCCCCCGGCATACAAAGTATGCATTGATCTCTATTTTTATGCGGGATTACCTTTTAAAGATATATCACGTATAACAGGATATCCTGTCAATACAATCAAGTCGTACGTTTTCAGAGCAAAACAGCATCTTCGTGATGCATTAAAAGGAACAATTGCGGAGGATTACCATGAAATGTAAAAAAGCTATTGAAACATTTTTAATGCTGGATAATAATGAATTCATCCCATTGCTCCTTAAATTTCATATAGCACATTGTAAACAATGCTATAACGAAATTAGTCAATTACAAAAAGCCTTTACATCAATGCAAACTTCAAGCTCCTCACCATCCATTCATTTAGAGGATATAATAATGTCTCAGGTTATGCTGCAAAAACGATATGATTATACCATATCCCATCTTAACTGGATTACAACAGGACTTATTATTTTCATTGGTATTGCCACAATATCATACAGCGATGCACTCAAATGGATGACATATCATTTTGGCATTCAGCTGGTGCTACCCTTATATCTTGTACTGGGATGTATCATTGCAGCGTATATCAGCAGCTACGTAGCAACACATCTAAAAAAATTGCAAGCGATAGCTCATTCCATCAAATCCTTGCTTTAATGAGCCTCTGCCCAATTATTACCCCAGCCTGTATCTACCACAACCGGTACATCAAGCGTAATGGCGTTCTTCATGGCGCTTACAACAATTTCCTCAATTAATTCTTTTTCATCATTGGGGACCTCAAACACCAGCTCATCGTGCACCTGCAGTATCATTTTGCTTTTTAATTGCTTTTCTTTAAACGTAGTGTGTATTGTCACCATTGCAACCTTAATCATATCAGCAGATGTCCCCTGAATGGGAGTGTTTATTGCAACACGCTCAGCACCCTCACGTCTAAACTGATTGCTCGATGTAATTTCGGGTATAGAGCGCTTTCTCCCCAGAAGTGTTTGCACATATCCATGTTTTTGTGCAAATGCAATGGTGGTATCAATATATTCTTTAATCTTTGGGTATGCATTAAAATATTTTTGAATAAACTCCGTTGCCTGTTGCACTGTAATGTCAGCCTGCTGTGATAATCCATACGGCGATACTCCATATATCGTAGCAAAATTTATAATCTTTGCCTGCCTCCGCATCTGTTCGGTTACCTCATGTAACGGCACATTAAAAACAGATGATGCAGTCTGTGCATGAATATCAATGCCCTTTTGAAATGCCTCGATCATGGTAGGATCTTTTGACAGGTGAGCAGCAAGCCGTAGTTCAATCTGCGAGTAATCAGCCGATAGCATGCTGCATCCTTTATCAACAATAAAACCTGTTCTTATTTTTTTGCCTACCTCATCACGCACCGGAATATTTTGCAAATTAGGTTCTGATGATGAAAGCCTGCCGGTAGCCGTTACCGTCTGGTTAAACGATGTGTGGATTCGTCCCGTTTTTGGATTAACAAGCTTTGGGAGTGTATCAACGTAGGTGGTTTGTAATTTATTGAATGTTCGGTACTGTATTAAATAATTAATGATCTCATGCTGTCCGTGCAATGACTCCAGCACCTGTATATCGGTTGAATACCCCGTTTTAGTCTTCTTAACAGGTTTTAACCCTAACTTTTCAAATAGTATGTGCGATAGCTCTCGCGTTGAATTGATATTAAATGGTACGCCAGCCAGTGAATAAATCTTCTGCTCTATGTCCCGTAATTTGTTTGATAGCTCTATGGACAATGCTTCAAAGTGGTGTAGATCAATTTTAACCCCATAATACTCCATATAAGCAAGCACTGTAACAAGCGGCATCTCAACTGTAAAGAACAGATCTAGAAGATTTTCCTGTTCTAACTTTTGGTACAGGATGTGATAGAGTCGCAACGCTATATCGGCATCTTCAATAGCATACTGCGACAATTTTTGCATGGGCACCTGCGTTATGTGCTGGAGTTTTTTTCCATCTTTAACTAATTCCTCATAGCTTACTTTGGTGTAATTGAGATATTCCTGCGCTAAATCATCTATATTGTGTCGTCGCAGTCCAGGATTAAGCAAGTACGAAGCAATCATTGTATCAAAATAAATTCCTTCAAAGGTAATCCCGCAATGCATCATGACCAGCATATCATATTTTATATTTTGCCCAACCTTCTTGATACTTTTATCCTCAAGAACAGTTTTTAAATGCTCCAGCAAATTTTCTTTAGGGACTGCGGGCTGACTCCACAGAGAGCTATCGCCAACCGGCATAAACCATCCTGATCCTTCAGATATAGAAAATGAAACCCCTACCAGATCGGCTTCCATTGGCTTAGCCGAGGTTGTTTCAGTATCAAATGACACAAGCCCGGCTTGTTTAATCCGTGTAATAACATTATGCAATGTTTCTTCATCTGTTACTATGCTATAGCCATCTTTTTGCTCTACCGTCATTGATTTTTCAGCTTCGCCCAGTTCACGTACAATCGAATCCATCTCCAACTTTTTGAATATCTGGCGCGCTATATCATTGTGAAGGTTGGGTGTTTTTGCATTCTCTATTGATATGGGAATATTGATATCTGTTTTTATGGTTACAAGCTGGCGTGACAAATAAGCACTATCTTTTTGCTTTTCAATTTGCTCTTTTATTTTACCGGTAAGTTCATGCAAATGGTCGTAAATAGCATCCAGCGATTGATACTGTTGCAGAAGTTTTGCTGCTGTTTTTTCGCCAATACCGCGCACCCCCGGAATATTATCCACAGCATCACCA
>JAKPOE010000286.1 GCA_029548025.1 Spirochaetota bacterium | reverse complement strand
AGAAGAGGGAAGCCCTATACCATAAATATAGGTAAGTGCTATTTCTACACGTTTATTATTTGGTAAATCAACACCTGCAATTCGTGCCATATAAACCTCTATATTGTATTATTTCGCTGTTCTTTTCTTTTGCCGCTGTTTATGCCGTGGATTTTTACAAATCACACGAACAACCCCATGTCGTTTTATAACCTTACAATCACTGCATATTTTTTTAACAGAAACTCTAACTTTCATAGTTTACCTCAAGCTCTCATATATCATTTTGCTCTATACGTTATTCTGCCTCTACTCAAATCATATGGCGAAAGCTCAACAGTTACCTTATCGCCTGGTAAAATTCTGATATAATGCATTCGCATCTTCCCTGAAATATGAGCCAGTACCACATGACCATTATCAAGCTTAACTCTAAACATAGCATTGGGAAGCGCTTCAACAACTTCTCCTTCAACTTCAATAGGTTCCTCTTTGGCCATATGGCTTTATACTCCTCTTTTGTTTTCTAAACCATTGTTAAAATTTTTGGACTTCCATGTACAACAGCAACCGTATGCTCAAAATGAGCTGAATTTTTCCTGTCTTTTGTTATGGTTGTCCATCCATCATCCAAAATTTCAACCTGATACGTACCTTCATTAATCATTGGTTCTATTGCAAAGATCATACCTGTTTTTATTATAGGTCCCTTCCCCGGTTTACCAAAATTTGGTATAGAAGGTTCCTCATGCATATTTCTACCTATACCATGTCCCACAAACTCATGAACAGGCTGAAATCCCCACTGCACAACATGGGATTCAATTACATGGGATATATCAGTAAGGTGATTCCCGTCTTTACATTGTAAAATACCTAATTCCAGCGCCTCTTTGGTAACTTCCAGTAATTTTTTTACTTTATTGTTTACCTTCCCAACGATAAACGTCTTAGCGGCATCACCAAAAAAATCTTTAAACTTAACACCAATATCTATACCAACGATATCACCTTTTCTTAAAATCTGATTTCTATGAGGTATCCCATGTACTACAACTTCATTCACTGATGTACAAATTGCAGCTGGATACCCCTTATATCCTAAAAATGCTGGAATTGCATTGCTTTTTCTTATTAAATCACGTGCTACTCTATCTAACTCAAAAGTGCTAATACCCTCAACAACATTTTTACCTAACTCTTCCAGAACCGCTGCTGTTATTCTGCACGCATCTTCTACCCGTTTAATCTCGTCCTCATTGTAAATATATATAGCCAAAATACCTCAATATAGAAACATACTAAAATCACAGTATAGCTAAAAATTTAATATCTTCTACCTTTTATACGACCCTTTTTAAAGAATCCATCATAATGACGCATAAGCAATTGTGACTCGATCTGTTTTAATGTATCAAGAGCAACACCAACAATAATAAGCAATGAAGTACCACCAAAGAGATATGCCATTTCTGGAGATACTTCTTCTGGCCATATTCGTATAATGAAATCAGGAAATATTGCAATCAATGCTAAAAATATTGAACCCGGCAACGTGATTCTATTTAAAATATGCATTATATAATCAGCTGTATTTTGTCCCGGTCTTATTCCTGGGATAAAGCCGCCATACTTTTTTAGATTTTCAGCTAAATCATTGGGATTAAACTGTATAGCTGTATAAAAATAACAGAAAAATATTATCAAAAGACTATAGATAATCATATACGCTGTATGCCCTGGTGACAGCCAGTATTGCATCTTTGTGAATATGCCATATTTTGTAGCTCCTAACATATTGCTGATCTGTGCAGGGAACAAAATAATTGATGATGCAAAAATAATAGGGATAACGCCTGCAGCATTAACTCGTAAGGGTATTGCCTGTGATGCCATCTGAACCATTCTTCTGCCAACAACCCTCTTCCCATATTGTACGGGAATTTTTCTTACACCTAATGTTAATAAAATTGACGCAGCAATAACACCAATAAACAGGGCAATTAAAATCAAGGCAATAATTGGATCGCTCCTGCTAATAATCCTATTCATAGTATCAACAAATGCTGAAGGAGCACGTACAACAATCCCGGCATATATAATAAGAGATATTCCATTCCCTATACCTCGTTCAGTTATCATCTCACCTAACCACATCAATATCATTGTCCCGGTAGTAATTGCCAAAACAGCTACCAGTACAAATCCTATACCAGAATCCTGTGGGACTACTGCACCTTTTGGTGAAGTCATTGACTTCATCCACATAGTCAAACCAAAACCCTGCAATGCACATAAGAGAACCGTGCCATAACGGGTATACTGATTTATCTTTTTATAACCTTCTGGGCCTTCCTTCGATAACTTTTCAATAGCAGGTATAACAACTGTTAAAAGCTGCATAATAATCGATGCTGAAATATAAGGCATAATTCCTAATGCAAATATGGTAAACCGTTTTAATGCACCACCTGCAAATAAATCAAAAAAATCTACAAAACCACTACCACGACTTTTAGCAGCCATTTCAAAATATGAACTTAAAGCCTCAATATTAACTCCAGGAATAGGGATATGAGCGCCTATTCTGTAAACAACCAGAATAAAAAGGGTAAACAATACTCTTTTTCGTAACTCGGGTATTTTAAATATATTTGAAATTACATTTGGCATTATAGTGTTATGACCTCTTGTCCCATATTATGCTCGCAGTGTTACACTACCACCTGCTTTTATAATTTTATCTTTTGCAGTTGTTGATATAGCATCTACAACAACAGCAATGGCATCATTGATGTCACCCACTGCTAAAAGCTTTACCGGTAAAAATTGTGATTTAATTAAACCTTCCTTATAAAGTACTTCAGGGGTTATTTCTTTTACAGACAATTTTGTTATATCATTAATATTTACTATCTGAACTTCTTCTTTAAATTTTGTATTATTAAATCCACGTTTTGGAATTCTTCTTTGCAATGGCATCTGTCCACCTTCAAAGCCAGGTTTAAAATGTGCTCCCGAACGTGCTTTCTGCCCTTTATGCCCTTTGCAACTTGTCTTACCATGACCACTACCCTGACCGCATCCTACTCGTTTACTTTTTTTAATATATTCAGGTTTTTTTATTGTTGATTGCATATCATTTATACCCATAGTTATTCATTTATTTCTGAAACTTTTACCATATGTTTTACTTTATCAACCATACCACGTATAACTGCAGTATCATCATGTACTCTTTCAGCATTTAACTTACGCAAGCCAAGAGCACGTAATGTAGCTTTTTGCTTTGGTTTTGCGCTTATATAACTACGTGTTTGCTTTATCAATAATTTCTTAGCCATATATCCACCTCTTATGATTGCCACAGCTTTGGTAAAATAATTTCACGCAAATCAGATACTTCTTTTAAGCTACGTAATTGTAACAACCCATTTATTGTTGCTTTTGTAACATTAACCGGATTACGTGAACCCAATGTTTTTGACATAATATCAACAATTCCCGCCTTCTCCACTACTGCCTTAACCGAATCACCCGCTATTATGCCAGTACCAGGTGCAGCCGGTTTTAAAACAACCCTTGTAGATTTAAACCTGCCTATTACCTCGTGAGGAATGGTATTTTTATTCACATTAATTTTATAAACATTCTTCTTAGCATCCTCAACACTTTTACGGATTGCATCAGGCACCTCATTAGCTTTCCCAAAACCAATGCCCACATGCCCATGGTTATCACCAACAACTGACATAGCATTAAATGAAAACCGTCTACCGCCTTTTACAACCTTTGCAACTCGGTTGATTATTATTATTTTTTCAGCAAGTTCTAATCCTTCCGGTTTTATACGTTTTCTTGTGATCTTCATCCATATCACCCCTAAAATTCTAATCCATTTTCACGAGCTGCATCAGCAAACTCCTTTATCCTACCATGATAAAGATAACCATTTCTATCAAATACAACCTCTTTTATGTTTTTTGCAATAGCTCGCTGAGCAATTATTGTACCCAGTGCTTTCGCTGCCTCTTTATTCCCTCTATTTTTTACAACCGGAAAATCTTTTTCAAGGGTAGAAGCGCAAACAAGAGTACTTCCTTGACCATCATCGATAATCTGCACAAATAAATTCTTATTGCTTCGGGAAATACACATGCGAGGACGCTGCATATTGCTTCTGACTTTTGCTTTAACACGCATCCTTCTGCGCATATATCTGACTTTTTTTAATTTCAATCTATTCATAATAACTATCCTTCATATTCTCATTCTCATAGCATTATTTACCAGTTTTACCAGCTTTTCTCAGTATCTGTTCATCCTTATATCTAATGCCTTTTCCTTTATAAGGTTCTGGCGGGCGGAGCTTTCGAATATTTGCAGATACCTGACCTACAAGTTGTTTATCAATACCCTTAACTCTTATCTTTGTTGGTTCTACCACCTCTACCTTTGTACCTGGCGGAGGAGTAAACAAAATTGTATGTGAATATCCTAATTGAAATTCAACATCATTATTTTTTTGTATTGCCCTATATCCAACACCAACTATCTCTAAATTTTTTTCAAAACCACTTGATACTCCAATTACCATATTATTAATTAATGCCCTGGTTAAGCCCCACAATGCATTAACTTTTTTGTCATTAGATTTTTCATCTTTTTTTGAAACAGCAATAGTGTTATTTTCAATTGCAATATTTATCACATCCTGCAACTGATATTGAAGTACCCCCAGAGGTCCTTTAACGGTTAAATTATTATTCTGCATATCAATGGATACACCATTCGGTATCACTATCGGTTTTTTCCCTATTCTTGACATATCCTGCTGCCCCTTATAATATCTCGCATAAAACTTCACCACCAATATTAAGTTGTTTGGCGGCTTTATTGGTAATAATACCTTTTGATGTAGATAATATTATAATGCCCATATTGTTATAAACCGGATGTAAATTCTCAGCTTTAAGATATACCCTTCTTCCAGGCGAGCTTATCCGTTTAAGCCGAATAATCGCCGACTGATTATCTGCACTATACTTCAGATAAATACGCAAAAGTTTTTGCTTATTATCATCAATTAACTTAAAATTTTTAATAAATCCTTCATCTTTTAAAATCTTTGCGATAGCCATTTTCAATTTAGATGATGGTATATCAACCTTCACATGTCCTGCATTAATTGCATTCCGCATTCTCGTCAACATATCTGCAATTGGATCAGAAACACAACTCATATCTTATTTACCTCTTTTAAATTTTACCACGACGATTTCTTAACGCCTGGTACCAAACCTTCACCCGCCAACTTTCGCAAGCAAATCCTGCAAAGTTCAAAACGGCGATAGTACCCACGAGACCTACCACAAATTTTGCATCGATTCCTGTAACGAATTTTAAACTTAGGCTCTCTTCTAGCCTTTGCAAACATTCTTTCGCTAGCCACCTCAACTTACCTCGCTTCTTGGAATGGAAATCTGAATTCTTCCAGTAATGCCCTGGCTTCATTAGCATTTCTGGCAGTGGTTTTAATTGTAATATTAATCCCATAAATCTTCTCAACTTTGTCCAGATTTAATTCTGGGAATATTATCTGTTCTTTAACAGAAAAATTATAATTCCCCGCATTATCAAAAGAGTTTGGCGATAGTCCTCTGAAGTCTCTGACTCGCGGTAAGGCTACATTGATAAGTCGATCTAAAAATTCATACATTCTATCGCCTCGCAATGTAACACGAGCACCAACATCATAACCTTCACGAATCTTGAAAGCAGCAATTGATTTTCGTGCAACTGTTTTAACAGCCTTTTGCCCGGTTATAAGTGATAGTTCATTAATAATAGACTGCAAAAGATTAGGATTTGAATGAGCTTCACCTTCACCAACATTTAATACTATCTTCTCAATTTTTGGGACCTGCATAACAGATGAATATTTAAACCTATCCATCATTCTTTTTTTTACATCCTTTTCGTATGCCATGCGCAATCGTGCTGCCATCATTACCCTCACTAATCAATTCGTTTGCCACATTTTTTACATATTCGATATTTGGTGTCACCATCTATCTTCATACCCAATTGAACAGCTTTTTTACATTTATCACAAAAAACCATAACATTAGAGATATTAATTGGATATGGCAATTCTATCTGCCCCCCTTTAGGATTATCCTGTGAAGGACGTACAAATTTCTTCCTTACATTAACACCTTCAACTACCACTCTTCCTCGCTTTCTGTCTACAAAAAGTATTTTACCGCGTTTACCTTTATCTGCACCGGTAATAACCATTACCATATCATTCTTTTTTAATATTGTTCTTATCATAAGCTTAATCCTTTATAAAACCTCTGGTGCCAATGAAATAATCTTCATAAAATTTCTATCCCGCAACTCTCGAGCTACAGGACCAAAAATACGAGAACCTCGAGGCTCGCCTTTATTATCAATAATTGCAACGGCGTTATCATCAAACCGTATATATGAACCATCAGAACGCCGTACCGGCTTGGTTGTCCTTACTACAACTGCCCTCAAAACAGCTTTTGTATGGACTTTTTTCCCTGTCGAATCCTTCAATCCATATGATGGATGTGCATCTTTAACGGCAACAATAATGACATCTCCAACCGAAGCATAACGCCTTCGAGTTCCCCCTAAAATTTTTATACACTGAACTCGTTTCACACCGCTATTATCTGCAACTTCTAACATTGTTTGTACCTGAATCATAGCACTAACCCTATTTTACCTTTTCAACTATCTTCACCAAACGATATCTTTTCTCTTTAGATAACGGCCTGGTTTCTTCTATAAGTACTATATCACCAATTGAACATTCATTCTTTTCATCATGGCTTTTGACCTTTTTGGTTCTTCGCACATACTTATGATATTTAGGATGCATCATCATTCTCTCAATTTCAACAACTACCGTCTTGTTCATTTTATTGCTTATAACTTTACCAACAATCTGTTTTCTGCTGTTTTCTTGCATAGCTGTTACCACCAAAATTATTTACTTCTTGCTGTTCTTGTGCCTGATTCATATTCACGTAGCACCGTTAATATTCTTGCTATCTGCTTCTTCAGTTGCATGGTTTTTTTTGGATTTTCAACCCTGCTAACTGTTCTCTTAAAACGTTCTTTCCTTAATTCCTCTTTTGCTTCACGCAAACTTCTATTAAGCTCTTCTACCGTTAGTTCATCCAGTTTACCTTTCATTGATCAACTCCAATACTAATTGTTATCATGTATTGATATTATTTTGGTTTTGACTGGTAATTTATGTGCAGCTAATGACAATGCTTCACGCGCCATGGCATCATCAATACCAGAAATTTCAAACAATATTCTTCCAGGTTTAATCCGCGCAACAAAACCTTCAGGATTTCCCTTACCTTTACCCATACGAGTTTCAGCCGGTTTTTTGGTAAATGGTCTGTCAGGGAAAATCCTTATCCATAATTTACCGCCACGTTTTACTTTACGACTAATTGCAATACGGGCAGCTTCAATCTGTCGGGAATTAATTTCACCGCATTCAATCGTTTTTAGAGCAAATTCACCAAAATGTATTGTTGAACCACGTGTTGCTTTTCCTTTCATACGTCCACGGTGAACTTTTCTATACCTGGTTCTATTAGGCATTAACATAATATTATACCTTCATCAATTATCGTGATTGTTTTCGTAATGCAAATTTATCTTCTTCTTGCTCTCCAGCATTTGAGAGAACATCACCACTGTAAATCCATACCTTAATGCCAATCAGACCAAATGTTGTTAATGCTTCAGCAAATCCATAATCAATATCAGCACGCAGTGTATGCAATGGTATTCTTCCTTCTTTATACGATTCATATCGGGCCATTTCAGCCCCATTCAACCGTCCGGATATACTAACCTTGATACCTAATGCCCCACTTCGCATGGCTGCAGTAATAGCCTGCTTGATAGCTCTTCTATAAGGAAATCTATTTTCAATTTGTGAAGCAACCTGTTCTGCTACCAATTTAGAAATTTTTTCTGGCTTTTTAACTTCCTGTACATATATATTAACATTTTTGTTAATCTTCTTTTGTAAATCAACTTTCAGATTTTCAATATCTACACCTTTTCTTCCAATTAACAACCCTGGCCTTGCTGTATGAATATAAACATTGACTCTATCAGGAAATCGCTCAATACCAACTTTTGCAATCCCTGCATTTTTAAACTTTTTCATTATATATCGTCTAACCTGAATATCTTCATGGAGATTCTTACGATATTCATCCTTTTCACTAAACCAAACAGAATCCCATGTTCTGATTATGCCTACTCTTACACCTGTTGGATTAACTTTCTGTCCCATTATTACACCTTAAACTTACATTAATTTTCATCAGATAAGACTATCTCAATTGTACTCAATCGTTTGCGTATGCGCGAAGCCCTCCCACGAGCCCTTGGCCTGAACCGCTTCATTGTTGGACCTTCATCAATTACAATCTTCTTGATATATAAATTATTTTCACGTATCTCAGGATTGCGATACTTTGCACCTGCAGCTGCTGAATAGAGTGTTTTCATTAAAAGCTTTGATGCTTTACGCGGTATTGCCCTCAGAATATCAATAGCCTCAGGAAATGAAAAACCTCTTATTTCATTGGCAACTAACCGTGCTTTCACCGCAGAGATCCTGTTATATCGTGATACTGCTTTCGTTTCCATTTACTTGCCTCTTTTCGCTACCTTGTCATCTTTGCCAGCATGGCCTCTAAATGTCCTTGTTGGTGCAAACTCACCCAATTTATGCCCTACCATATTCTCAGTAACGTACACCGGTATAAAATTTTTCCCATTGTGTACCATAATGGTATGTCCAATCATCTCCGGAAATATGGTAGATCTTCGTGACCATGTTTTAATTGCCTTCTTTGCATTGGTTGAGTTCATTTCTTCAATTTTTTTAAACAGCTTTATGTCAACATACGGTCCTTTTTTCAATGAACGAGCCATAGCTTACTTCCTTCGTTTAATAATCATTTTATCACTATATTTTTTCTTCTTTCGTGTTTTATATCCTTTCGTAGGCTTGCCAGTAGGAGAACAGGGATGTCGCCCTCCCGATGATTTTCCTTCGCCACCTCCAAGAGGATGATCAATAGGATTCATTGCAACACCACGTACCTTAGGTCTTTTACCCATCCATCTGTTGCGACCAGCCTTACCAATATCAATGTTAATATGGTCTTTATTGCTCACTTCACCAATTGTAGCATAACACTCACAGTAAATTTTTCTGATTTCACCTGATGGTAGTTTTATCAAGCAATATTCCCCTTCTTTTGCGGTAATGACTGCACTTACTCCAGCAGAACGCACCAACTGCCCACCTTTGCCTTTATGTAATTCTATATTATAGATAGACGTACCGTCTGGTATATTTTTTAAGGGCATAGCATTTCCAGGTTTTACTTCAACATTATCCCCTGAAACTACTGTATCCCCTACTTTCAAAGAAAAAGGTGCAACAATATATCGCTTCTCCCCATCTTTGTAGATTATCAAGGCAATATTAGCACTTCTATTAGGATCATATTCGACAGTAGACACCTTACCTTCAATATTATACTTATTACGTTTAAAATCAATGAGTCGGAACCGCCGTTTATGCCCACCTCCTTTTCTGCGAACGGAGATCTGTCCTTTGAAGCCTCTACCAGCATAACCTTTCTTACCTTTAGTTAATGACTTCAATGGTTCATCAGTAGTAATCTCACTGTAATCTAAAACCGTTTGATATCGTAATGTCGGTGTTATTGGTCTATATTTTTTCAAACCCATATTCGTTACCTTTATCGCTATACTGATAATTCCTTATTTCGTTTCAAAAACATCAATCTTCTCGCCTTCTTTTAATGTAACGATCGCTTTTTTCCATGAAGCCGTATACCCATAATTATAACGTACACGCTTACGCTTACCTCTTACGATCATTACATTAACCTTTACAGGCATAACGCCAAAGATACTGTTTATTGCACGCCCTATCATATCCTTATTAGCTTTTTTATGAACTCTGAATATATACTTATTCTGCTTTGCCATTTCCGTTGCTTTTTCTGTAATCACCGGGCGTATAATAATATCATTGGCATTCATAATTATTCACCTTTTGCATATTTCGAATTAATAATCTTTGCTGCGTTTTCGGTAATTAACACAGTCTTTGTATAAAAAATATCCCTGCCAGACAAACGATTAACATTATTATATAAAAACCATGGTATATTTCGTATTGCACGTTTCAATAAATTGTCTTCAATATCAGTAATAAGTACTCCTTTGCTAATATTGAGCTTTTTAGCAATGGCAGCAACTTCTTTTGTTTTACCATCTACAACTTTAAAATCCTCAATTATCTTTATAGAACCCTCTTTAAATTTCATTGATAAAAGAGAACGATATGCTTCATGTTTAATTCTTTTTGGCAATTCTATGCGATAGTCCCTTGGATGAGGTCCAAACACAACACCACCACCTTTCCACTGCGGAGCACGTATACTACCCTGGCGTGCTCTTCCCGTTCCCTTTTGCCGCCATGGTTTTGCTCCACCACCCGATACATACGATCGCTCTTTTGTATCGTGTGTCCCCTGCCGCAAATTGGCATTAGCTGCTTTAATCAATTCATACATCAAAACATCATTAATCTTTGCATTAAAGATGGATTCATTCAGCTCGATCTGCCCTTTTATGTTTCCTTCAAGTGTATAAACATCAACAACCATAACAATCCTGCCTATTTACTCTGTACTGTAATAATAGAATTGACGGTACCCGGGATAGCACCTGAAATAATAACCAAATTCTTATCTTTCATTATCCTTATAATTTTAAGGTTTTTAACGGTCACAGTTTTTCCACCGTGTCTGCCCGGAAGCTTTTTCCCCTTCCACACCTCAGCCGGGTATGTATTCGCACCAATTGATCCGGGTGCTCTATGGAAATTTGAACCATGCGTTTCTTTTCCGCCATGGAACCCGTACCTTTTAATAACCCCAGCAAAACCCCTACCTTTTGATGTACCGGATACATCCACTATCTGGTTCTCAGAAAAGACATCACAGGTTATTATACTTCCTTCAATTAAATCTTCATCAAAAATATCAACTTCTTTAAACACTTTAACAATTGGGAGATTCTTCTTCTTCAAATCCTCTATTATAGGTTTAGTAAGACGGTGAGGTTTTGTTTCCCAATACCCCAATTTTAAAGCATTGTATCCATCTTTTTCAATGGTCTTTTTCTGAACAACAACGCAAGGACCAAGTTCACATACAGTAACAGGGATTACCGTCCCATCATCTAAAAACAACTGACTCATCCCAATTTTTCTACCAATTAACGCCTTTTTCATTTTCCCATCCCATACATCAATTATAAGACAACCACACTCTTCTAAAAGAGCTCTTTAACTAACATCATATCAATGTTGAATTTATGATTTTATGTCTACAGAAACACCAGCAGGCAATTCTAATTTCATAAGCGCTTCAACAGTGTCGGAATTTGGATCAATAATATCAATTAAGCGTTTGTGAGTTCGGATTTCAAACTGTTCACGCGACTTCTTATTAACATGAGGAGACCGCAAAACACAAAATTTTTCAATACGTGTAGGTAACGGTATAGGCCCTGCAACCTTTGCACCACTCCTGTTAGTTGTCGCAACTATCTTAGCTGCTGATTGATCTAATAAATATGGATCAAATGATCGTAATTTCACTCTTATACGTTGTCCCGCAAGCTTAGCCACTGTAATATCCTTATTATATCCTCATAAATTAATATAGTAGTAATCATCCAGTTCCCTGATTGTATCCCTACAATCCCACCACCAATTATCATTTTGCATACTATTCTAAACAATTGTCAGGTTGATATATACCAGCCTGACAACTACTACCATTGCTATCATACTAAATAGAACAGTCTTATTCTAATATCTTGGCAACTACACCTGCACCAACAGTTCTACCACCTTCTCGAATTGCAAAACGAAGTGTTTCTTCCATAGCAACAGGAGTAATAAGCTCAACAGTCATCTTAATATTGTCACCCGGCATAACCATTTCAACACCTTCAGGAAGCTGAATTATACCAGTTACATCAGTTGTTCTGAAATAGAACTGAGGTCGGTAATTAGTAAAAAATGGCGTATGACGTCCACCTTCTTCTTTTGACAGGACATATACTTCTGCTTCAAATTTTCTATGGGGAGTTATAGAACCTGGCTTTGCTAATACCTGTCCTCTCTCCACCTCTTCTTTGCCAATACCGCGTAGCAAACAACCTACATTGTCACCAGCCATACCTTCGTCAAGTATCTTTCTGAACATCTCTACACCGGTAACAACCGACTTTTTTGTTTCGCCAAAACCTACAATTTCAACTTCATCACCAGTTCTCACCATTCCACGCTCAATTCTTCCTGTTACAACCGTACCGCGTCCTGTAATAGAGAATACATCCTCAATAGGCATCAAGAACGGTTTATCCTTGTCACGTTTTGGCTCAGGCACATAAGTGTCAAGCGTCTCAGCTAATTTAAGTATTGGCCCGCATGCCTCACAATCCGCTTTCCCACAACCACACTGCATTGCCTTTAGTGCAGAACCAGGAATAATGGGGATAGTATCGCCAGGAAACTCATATTTATTCAGTAAATCACGGATCTCCATTTCAACCAATTCAACAAGCTCGTCTCTATCAGCCGGATCAAGCATGTCAACTTTATTCAAGAAAACAATAATATAAGGAACATTTACCTGTCGTGCCAATAAGACATGTTCTTTTGTCTGTGGCATTGGGCCGTCCGTCGCAGCAACAACTAATATTGCAACATCCATCTGGGCAGCACCGGTTATCATATTTTTGATATAGTCAGCATGGCCAGGGCAGTCAACATGCGCATAATGCCTATTAGGAGTTTCATATTCCTGATGCGACGTGGCAATCGTTATACCTCTTGCTTTTTCTTCAGGTGCATTGTCTATCTGATCAAAATCAATAGGTTTATTATGACCGCCATACGCTGCTGTCAAAACCTTTGTAATTGCAGAGGTTAATGTTGTTTTACCATGATCGATATGACCAATAGTACCAACATTGACATGCGGTTTTGTTCGTTCAAATTTTGCCTTTGCCATTTGTTATCTCCTTCATCAAAATAATAATTTTCAACTTAGCAAAAAAAAACAGATTAAGCATACTCTACTTTACTATAGATATAATAAAATTTTAACAATCTTCAATTACAAGAATGTATTCACTCTATATAACACAATCTCCCACATCATCTATTGAGGGACAAAAGGTGGAAGTGTGTGAATTAAAAAATATATGCTATATCTGTCAACTAATTTATTGCGTAATTTTAAAAATATCAAATATTTTTTAAAAAAAATAAAAATTAATTAATACCATTTATAATATCAGATTCATTAAACAGGTCTATAGTAACTCCCTATTATTTTCTCCATAACATTTTGTGGCACTACATCATAATGGTTAAACTGCAGTGTGTGTGATGCCCTACCCTGACTCAACGAACGTACTGCCGTAGCATACCCAAATGCCTCTGATAGCGGTACATAAGCATCAATAACTTTCAACATACCTCGTATGTCGATATGTTCTATCTTCCCCCTTCGTGCATTGATATCATTGATAATATCACCCATATATTCGTCAGGAACTACCGCCTCCAGTTTCATAATTGGCTCTAACAACACAGGAGTTGCCTTTTTTACAGCATCTCTAAACGCCATTGTCGTAGCAATCCTGTATGCATGCTCTACTGATACATCTTCACGGTATTTAGCATCTTCCACTATCACCCGTATTCTGGTCATTTCATATCCTGCAATAACACCGGAATTAAGCGCATCCCTGCATCCCATTTCGATTGCTTTAATAATTATATCTGGTATAGCCGCACTATCTAATTTTGATATAAATTCAAAGTGACTATCGCATGGACTAACCTCCAGCAAAACGTGTCCATACTGTAATTTACCTCCAATTTCCTTTTCAAAAATACCCTCAGCTTTTGCAGTTGTAGAAACTGTCTCTTTATAGGCAACCTGTGGTTTCCCTATATTAACTGGAAGATTAAATTCCCTTTGCAATCTATCAACTATAATCTCTAGGTGAAGCTCACCCATTCCTGAAAGAACAGTCTGCCCACTTTCTTCATCAACTTTAACAAAAATGGTAGGGTCCTCATCAACAAGGCGTTTTAATATCATATGCAACCTTTCTAGATCAGCTCTTGTTTTGGGTTCAATGGCTATAGAAATCACCGGTTCGGGGAATTCCATTTTTCCTAATACTATCGGTGCGTCAATTGAAGTAATAGTATCACCAGTTTGAGCAAATTTAAAACCAACAATCGCCGCTATATCACCAGTATATAGCTCCTTAATATCTTCTCTGTCATTTGCATGCATTCGTAATATGCGTTGTATTCTTTCCTTTTTTTGTTTGTTGACATTTAGAATGGATTCACCTACCGATACATGCCCGGAATAAACACGTACATAGCATAATTTTCCCACATACGCATCAGTCATGATTTTAAAACAAAGAGCACAAAATGGTTCCTTATCATCGGGATGGCGTTCCACTATAACATCATCATGGTGGGCATCATTCCCTTTAATTGAAGGGATGTCTTTGGGCGAGGGTAAGTAATCCACAATAGCATCAATCAATGGTTGCACTCCCTTATTCTTTAATGCACTCCCACAAAAAACAGGAAATAATGCTGATTTTATTGTAACAGTGCGGATAGCTCTTTTTAACTCTTGTTCATCTATTTCAACTCCTGCCAGATATTTATCAAGAATCTGCTCATCATGTTCCGCTACTGTTTCAATGAGGTGCTCACGATAGTATTGGGCTTCACCTTGCAATTCATCCGGGATAGCGGTATATTCATAGTGCTCACCTGATGCATCAGTCCATATAACACCTTTCATTTGCACTATATCAATTACACCCCTAAAATTATCTTCTTTTCCATAGGGTATCTGCAACGGAAGGGGAATGGAATACAATCGTTCTTTTATCATGGTAAGACAGCGTTCAAAATCAGCTCCTACCCTGTCCATTTTATTAATAAAACATATACGTGGAACATTATAATGGTCAGCCTGCCGCCATACCGTTTCGCTTTGCGGTTCAACACCAGCTACTGCATCAAATACAGCAATAGCCCCATCTAAAACTCGCAAACTGCGCTCAACCTCCACAGTAAAATCTACATGACCTGGAGTATCAATAATATTAATTCGTGTATTTTTCCAGTAGGTTGTGGTAGCTGCTGCTGTTATAGTAATGCCACGTTCTTTTTCCTGTATCATCCAGTCCATTTCAGCAGTCCCGTCATGTACTTCACCAATCTTATAGGTTTTACCGGTATAGTAAAGTATACGTTCAGTTAATGTAGTTTTCCCGGCATCAATATGCGCCATGATGCCAATATTTCTGGTCCTGTGTATTGGCAGTTCTCTTCCCATAATTAACACTTAATCATCAATGTATTTTAAATATTTATTTTTAAGCTAAAGCACCAAATACCAGGGGGCTACCCCTGGTATTTTTTTATTATTATACTATAAAAGCCTGAATAAGTAAATATATCACCATTTATAATGTGCAAACGCTTTATTTGCTTCTGCCATTTTATGAGTATCTTCTTTTTTCTTGATTGATGTACCAGTATTATTAAAAGCATCTAATAGCTCACCGGCTAATTTTTGGAACATGGTTTTCTCGCTCCGGTTGCGTGAATGAGTAACAATCCATCGAATAGCTAATGCCTGTCTTCTTTCAGGACGTATTTCAACTGGTACCTGATACGTAGCCCCCCCCACTCTTCGTGATTTAACCTCTACAAGCGGCTTAACATTTTCCAGTGAATTTATAAATACTTCAATAGGATCTTTCTGGGTGCGTTGTCCTATCAATTCAAGGGCTTTATAAAATGCTCTTTCAGCAACACCTTTCTTCCCTTCTGTCATCATAGAGTTGATAAACTTTGAAACAACTATATTTCCATATTTGGGATCCGGTAAGATAGTTCTTTTTGCTGGTCTACGCCTTCGTGCCATTCTTAAACCTCGCTATTACAAATTTTCAAATCACTTGTATGGACATCTCTAAACATTACTTCTCCATCAAAGTAACAACGTTTCGATATCATTTATGCTTTAGGCCTCTTTGTGCCATATTTGGAACGACCCTTCTTCCTGTCATTAACACCTAATGAATCCAATGTACCACGTACTATATGATACCTGACACCGGGTAAATCCTTCACCCTTCCACCACGGACTAAAACTGCCGAGTGTTCCTGTAAATTGTGACCTATACCCGGAATGTATGCTGTTACCTCTATCCCATTAGTAAGTCGAACACGTGCAACCTTTCGTAACGCTGAATTTGGTTTTTTAGGTGTTACGGTCATCACCCTGGTACAAACACCACGCTTCTGGGGACAGCTTTTTAATGCCGGAGATTTTGTTTTTTTTACTTTTTCTGATCTCCCTTTCCTTATTAATTGATTAATTGTAGGCATTCCATCTCCTTATCATCATTTATTAGTGTTCACTATAATATTATAATTTTCTCACTTCCATATTTTAACTGAATGTGATTAATCAATTTTACCCTTTTAATTGTCAAGAAAATTTACTTCTCTACAGAAATTTCTTCCTCGGTTTCTTTTACAACGCCATCTAAATCACCATGTATTTTCTGATAAACGGTTACCCTGTTGTAATCACGTACTCCTGTACCGGCAGGGATTAAATGTCCAATAATAACATTTTCCTTAAGACCTCGCAGCCTATCAATCTTACCTTTAATTGCTGCTTCCGTTAAAACTCTGGTAGTTTCCTGGAATGATGCTGCTGATATAAATGACTCGGTATTGAGAGCCGACTTTGTTATCCCCATAAGCACTGGCTTTGCTGATGCAGCCTTGCCACCTTCCTTTTCAACACGGATATTTTCATCGTCAAACTCAAATTTATCAACAATCTGATCAACAACAAAGCTTGTATCCCCTGGATCTTCAATAATAACTTTTCGCAACATCTGCCGTACTATTATCTCAATATGCTTATCATTAATCTGAACACCCTGCAATCTGTAAACCTCCTGTATTTCATTTACAAGAAATTGCTCCAATTCGCGGGGTCCTTTTATGTCAAGGATATCATGTGGATCAATTGGTCCATCATCAATCTTATCACCTTTATTGATCCAATCAGCGTCCTGTACTCGTAAATATTTTGATGCCGGTATCTGATATTCTCTAAAGTCTCCATCTTCAGCAGTAATAATAATCTTACGTTTATTCTTTACTGTATCGCCAATCTTGACATACCCATCAATTTCTGATATTGTTGCTTTTTCTTTTGGTGTTCTAGCTTCAAACAATTCAGCAACCCGTGGCAATCCACCAGTAATATCTTTTGTTTTTTCAACCTCTTTTGGAATCTTTGCCAACACAGTTCCGGCTTTTACTGACATGCCATCATCAACAAACAAATGTGCACCTTTAGGCAAAAGATAATGGAATAATTCCTCAGCAGAAGATACTTCAATTGCCGGCTGTAATTTCTCGGTTTTTGTTTCAACTATGATTCGTTTGAGCTGGTGAGTTAAAGGATCTATCTCCTCGCGCATACTCTTGTTAATTTCTATATCAATAAATTTGACTTTCCCATTGATTTCAGTCAGGATCGGTTCAAACCACGGATCAAAACCAACCAGCATCTCTGTTTTCCCTGTTTGAGGATCTACAGGATATATTTTATCAGTTTTACAATAAATAGTTGATCCAATATTAACCGGGATCATATTTTGTTCGCCCAGAATATATATTCTTGACTTATCCAACTTTACAATACCTGCTTTGGAGGTAGTAATAAAGGACCCGTCGGGTTTCTTGACTACTGGTGTCCCACTATAAACTCTATCTCCATTATTAACCAAAATATCACCGTTTTTTGCAGAGATTTCTTCTAACAACCGTTGTATTATAATGTATCCACGTCTAACAGAAATAGTCTTCTTTTCACCTTTTTCATCTTCAGTTTTAACAGTTTTAAAGGTTGTTTCTTTTACATACACTGGATAATTAAAACTAATTTCACTTTCCTCCACATAATGTGAAGCTGTTCCACCAATATGGAAGGTGCGCATGGTAAGCTGAGTTCCAGGCTGGCCAATTGATTGTGCAGCAATGATACCAACAGCCTCACCAATATCCACCATTCGTGAAGTTGCTAAATTTCTTCCATAGCATCGTGCACATACCCCATGACGAGCTTCGCATGTCAGCGCAGAACGTATGGTA
>JAKPOE010000284.1 GCA_029548025.1 Spirochaetota bacterium | reverse complement strand
TACCATACTACTATTGACCGTACTATTGCTCTGTTTGCAGATAGTGGCGTTGATGGAATAATTTTAGCTGACGTCCCCTATAAAGAATCTGCACGCTTTAAACAATATACTGATAGCTATCATTTAGATTACATCCATTTTATTACACCAGAATCAACACATACTCAAATACAACAGGTATGTGCTGATGCTAAGGGTTTTATCTATGCGATATCCATGCGTGGAACTACTGGGAATACCCTGACATTGGACAATACTATAATCGACATACTGCAATTAGCAAAGCAATACGCAAAGATACCGGTTGTACTGGGATTTGGAATACAGAACAACCATGACGTACAGCAGGCACTACACTATGCTGATGGTTTTATCATAGGAACTGCACTGGAAAAAAAATTAGAGGAAGGATTGGACGCATATAAACAGTTTATCTATCAATTACACATTCAGGATAAGACAAAAAATATTAGTTGACCTGTCAGATATAAAAATAATACATTATTAATTTGCATATATAGTGCTTTTGTAAAGGAACAGGTTTACTATGAGCAATGTAAAAAAAGCATATCTAAGCATTCTTATTTATACTATCATTAGTATTATTCTTTCTTCTATAGTATATTTATCAGGTGGGATCCCATATGGCAAGGGATTTGCAATTGGATGCCTTTTGAGTTTAATCTTAACACTACTATGGATTGCTGGTGCAATAAAAGGCATGAAGTCTAATACTCTGGTTTTGCTGTCAATAACCGCAGGCGGCTTTTTGCTACGGCTTACTCTTTTAGCGGTTTTTGCTGCAGGCGGTGTTTACATCTTCATGATGGATTTGCCAGCCTTTGCTATAGCATTTCTTATTGGCACTATTTACAGTTTAATTCTGGAAGTATGGTTTTTTACAACGCTGGGCGGTCCGCAAAATCCTAAGTTCAGGTAAAAAAGTGTTATGGATACAAAAACATTACAGCAACTTTCACAGGATGAATTAATCAAATTAATTCAGCAGCTTCAATTAAAAATTGATCTTTTGCAAAAGGGCGTAGAAGAAGAACCCGTTGACTATAAAAAGCTCATTGAAGCTGCGGATGACATCATCTTTGTGCTGGACAGCGAAGGCAATGTAGTCTATCGCAACAGAGCCATGGAAGACCTTTTCCCTGTTAACAGTAAAGACGCCGTCGGCATGCATTTTTCATTATACCTGCCTGCCATTGAATTAGACAGAGCCACCATGGTGTTTAATCAGATACTCTATGAGGGTAAATCTATCCATAATGAAAAGATGAAGACATTTGATAAAGATGGAAATCCTGTTTACTTAATGGCAAACCTTGCTCCTATTAAAGATGATGATGGAAAAATTACCGGATTATTTGGCATATTGCGTAATATCACCGAAATGCACCTGATGGAAAAAAAGCTGAAAGAAAGCTCTCGAAGGCTGGAAGAAAAGATAAAGGAGCAACTTCGGCAGGCAGAAGAATTAAAACGTCTGTCAACTTTAAACGACGAGATCATTAATAATTCACCAATAGGCATATTTACCATAGACCCAACAGGGATAATATTGAGTGAAAATCCCGCGCTAAGACGCATAATAGGGTATGGTCCTGAAGAAACCCGTGTTGGTATGAACCTAACCGAATTACCAGGATTCAATGTTGATTTAAAAAAATATTTAGATGAAATTTTACTACAAAAAAAACCTGTTTTTATTAAAAACCTTACCTATCATCCAGTTAATCAGGATAAAGAGCTTACATTAAACGTCAGAGCAAATCCCATACTGGATTTTGATAAAAAGGTAAAAAGTATCCTGATAATGATCGAAGATGCCACCGAACAGGCCCAAATCCAAAAACGTATGCAACGTGCTGAAAAACTATCAGCTATGGGACTGTTAGCTGCTGGCGTTGCCTATGAACTGAAAGTTCCCATTAATCTATTAACTATCGACCTTAACTTTATTGAAAATAATATCCCTGAAACCAGCCCAATCCATGATTACGTCAAATCCATGAAGGACGAACTCAGCAGAATAAATCAGATTACTGAGCAGTTGCTGAATCTGGGCAAACCGGGAGATGATGATGTAGAAGTTTTTGAAATTCACAAGCTTATAACCAGTCATCCCATACAGATTACACTC
>JAKPOE010000265.1 GCA_029548025.1 Spirochaetota bacterium | reverse complement strand
GAATAATATCCCGTTTTATGGATATTCAGTAGTTTGCATGGATGATCCGGTTGTAGCTGAGGTATTGCCCAGGATTGAGCGTCCCTATGTTACCTATGGATTTAATCCCGGAGCTAATTTTAAAGCTACCAATATTAAGTTGTTGAATGGATCAACAATGTATTCCTGTTATTATAATGATAAATTATTAGGGGAGATAGTTCTTAATTTATTGGGGAAGCATAATATTATTAATTCACTGGCTGTTGTGGCTGTTGCTCTTGAATTGGGATTGACGTTTGGTGTTATAGCTGAAGCTATAGCTCAGTTTCAAGGTGTTGGAAGACGTCTGGAAAAGATTGGTGAAACAAATGGGATTGTAGTTGTTGATGATTATGGCCATCACCCAACGGAGATACGGGCTACCCTGGATGCTTTAAAACAATTGGGAAAAAGGGTAATAGTGGTATTTCAGCCACATCGGTATACACGAACTCAATATTTATGTGATGAATTTGGTCAGGCTTTTACAATGGCCGATGAGCTTTTTTTAACTGAAATCTATCCTGCTGGTGAAGAGCCCATTGAAGGGGTAAGCAGCAATTTAATACAAAAATCTGTTAAAAAGCATGAAGGCAGGGATGTTGTTGTGATACCTCATCTTGATCAGGTTCCGGACTACATATGTTCAATAGTCAAGGAAGGTGATGTCATAGTAACATTAGGAGCAGGAGATATCTATAAAGTTGGACATACCATACTTTCAATGTTAGATAAAAAGGGTGTGGTACAGTGAAAAGTAAATTATACACTGCCAGTATGATTGTTAGCCTTTTACTATTTCCCTTATATGGTTATGCATCGGTAGAAGCAATTAGCACTGTTAAGCTTTACGGATTAAAATATGTAACAAAGTTTGAAATATTAAATAATGCCGTGATTAGCAAAGATGATAGGTTTTTTGTTGATATGAAGAAGCTGAATAATTCATTACAAAACAATCCTATGATAGAGTCGTATACTGTGGATACAAACAATAACATTTTAACTGTTAAAGTAAAAGAAAGGGATATCCTTGCTATTGTGCTTATTGAAAAAGGCAAAGATACTATACCAATAGAGGTCGATAGTCATCTAAAAATAATTTCAACCTATAGAGTTCATGCATACGACAGGCCGATAATAAAAATAACACAGGATGAGGTTTATCATAATAAACTATCGCCAAGAATTATAAAAATTCTTATGATTATGAATAAACTTAAGAATGATCAGGGACAGGCCATAGGAAGGATATCCATTATTGATTGTATTAGTCCATTTGTCTCGTATGTTTCAATTCATGGTTTACAAACACGGTATATATGGGATGAAACATATGAAGGGATTTCACTAATGTATTCGGTTCCTGGATTGCTTGATAGTAAATCTCATTGTCCCGGCAATGGCGTGGTTACACAAAAAAGGATAGTGGTGTGGTAAAACTATGAAAGAAGATACCATTATGGAAAACATGGTAGTAGGGCTGGATATAGGCACAACAAAAACATGTGCAGTCATTGGTTTTTTAAATGAGAACAAACAGATTGAGGTTGTAGGTGTTGGAGTGGCGCCTTCAAAAGGGTTAAAAAGCGGGGTGATAGTTAATATTGATAATACTGTTGCATCAATTATTAAGGCAATAGATGATGCAGAGCTGATGGGAGGCTGTGAGGTTAATTCGGTATTTGTGGGGATAACCGGACAACATATAAAAGGAGAAAATTCAAGAGGTGTGGTTGCAGTTGCTAACCGTAACAGAACCATAACACCTGTTGAGATGAAACGGGTTATTGAGGCAGCACAGGCAATTGTTATCCCCATGGACAGGGAAATTATCCATGTGTTGTCGAAAGAGTTTTCTGTTGATGACCAAACAGGTATTAAAGATCCCATAGGTATGAGCGGGGTACGGTTAGAGGCAGAAGTCCATATTATAACAGGTTCTACAACAAGCATTCAGAATTTAGTTAAGTCAGTTAATAAAGCAGGTTTTGTGTGCAATGATATAGTGTTTTCACCGTTAGCTTCAGCCGAGTCTACATTGAGTAGAGATGAAAAAGATTTAGGAGTAGCTCTGGTAGATATTGGGGGTGGCACAACCGATATAATGGTTTTTATAGAAGGTGGGGTGGCATATTCAGCAGTATTGGGGATTGGAGGCATCCATGTAACCAACGATATATCAATAGGTTTACGTACTCCCATTGATTCTGCCGAGGTTATTAAGAAGAAATATGGATGTGCGGTTGTTGATCTGGTTGATGCATCTGAAACAATTGAGGTTCCATCAGTTGGCGGGAGAGCTCCACGCCGATTGTTTAGACATGAACTGGCACAGATTATTGAACCCAGAGTAATAGAAATAATGGAGATGATTGATAACGAATTGGCTAAAAGCGGCAAAAAGGAAATATTGGCTGCAGGTGTTGTCTTGACCGGCGGAGGCAGCATGATTGAAGGAACTGTGGATGCAGCCGAAAGAGTATTGAATATGCCTGTCAGGGTTGGCTTACCGGAGAACATCGTTGGTCTTAAAGATGTTGTATCAACCCCGATGTATGCAAATGGAGTTGGATTGTTGCGATATGGCGCTAAAATGGGGCAATTACGGCAAACCAGAAAAACGCCTGGAGGATTAAAAAGTCTTAAGGATAAATTGCGTCAAATTTTTAATGATTATCTTTAATATGAGCATTACAGTAATTTTTTTATAAATTTTTTTAAAGAATAATGCGACATAATGTAAAAGGAGGCAATAATGTTTAAATTTGATGAAGAACCACAGATGAATACTATTATTAAAGTAGTTGGAGTTGGAGGAGCCGGCAACAATGCAGTCAACAGAATGATAGCAACAGGTTTAGAAGGAGTTGATTATATTGTTGTTAATACTGACTCGCAACAGCTTAAAGCATCATT
>JAKPOE010000173.1 GCA_029548025.1 Spirochaetota bacterium | reverse complement strand
TACAGCAGCAGCACTCAGAGCTATTGAAATAGGTGCTGATCTTCTTTGTAAAGCTACTAAAGTTGATGGGGTATACGACAAAGATCCTGTCAAATTTCCTGAAGCAAATAAAATGAATACAGTATCCTATATGGATGTAATTAAACAGCAGTTAGGTGTAATGGATTACACTGCCGTTTCATTATGCATGGAAAATAAATTGCCGCTTGTGGTATTTAACCTGTTTGATGAAGGATCACTGGCAAGAATTTTGAACGGTGAGCCGGTAGGGACAAAGATTTTGTAAATGCTACGATGACTTGTTTTAAAAAATTTTGTAAGCAATTTTTATTCGGCGATGAAGTGTTTCAATAGATGACGATGGTAAAATCACATCGTTGTAATGTTACCAGTGTAGCAATGAATGATTAAAATTATTGGAACATCGTGATGGTTGACATTATATTATGAGAATCTAAAAAAAGATTTCGGGTCAAGCCCGGAATGACAATAGTGCATAATTCTATATTCTATTTTCGGAGGAATGTGTATGATAAAGGATATTCTTGATGATGTAAAAAATCGCATGCAAAAAAGTGTTCAGGCTCTGGCAAAAGATTTTACCACAATACGAACGGGAAGAGCTAATCCAGCGATATTTGATAATGTAAAGGTTGAAACGTATGGTACTGAAATGCCATTGAATCAAGTAGCAACCATTTCATGCCCTGAACCACGATTGGTAGTGATTCAACCCTGGGATAGAACAAATTTAGGAGCAATAGAAAAAGCTATATTAAAATCAAATCTTTCATTAACACCTAATAATGATGGCAATATTATACGCATTCAGATTCCTGAACTTACCGAAGAAAGAAGAAAAGAATATGTTAAGATGATAAAACAAAAGGCTGAGGACTGCAAGGTTGCAATACGAAATATCAGACGTGACGGTAATGATATGATTAAAGATCTTGAAAAATCAAAAGATATTTCCGAGGACGAAGCAAAGAATGCACTGGATGAAGTTCAAAAGTTAACCGACAAGTTTGTTGGTGAAGTGCAGATGATGACAGATAATAAAGAAAAAGAGATTATGAGCTTGTAAGTATTTTCAAGCTATGTTATACTATATATTATGCTTACTAACTATAAAAAGAAAATTGATTATGCTAAAATCCCAAAGCACATAGCTATCATTATGGATGGCAATGGCAGATGGGCAAAAAAAAGAGGCCTGCCTCGAATTGAAGGGCATCGGAGGGGCGCTGAGGTTATTGAGCGGTGTATGGATTCAGCTATTGAATTGGGGATTGGTGTTGTTTCGCTTTATGCATTTTCAACGGAGAACTGGGCACGTCCTAAAGAAGAGATCAATGGCTTATGGAAACTTTTAGAATCTTTTTTTGAAAAGAAGCTTTCTACTATTATTGAAAAAGGTGTAAGGATTCAACATTCTGGCAGCTTGAGTGAATTGCCACCCACCATTCAGCGTATTATTGCCAATGCGGTGGATAAATCAAAAAATAACACTACTATTGTGTTAAATTTTTGTTTAAACTATGGTGGCAGGCATGAGATTATACATGCGGTTAATAATTGGTTGCAACAAAGACCTTCACATGAGCTA
>JAKPOE010000170.1 GCA_029548025.1 Spirochaetota bacterium | reverse complement strand
TATGCACAATTAACGGATATGCTCAATGCTGACATAGCAGTACTTGAAGGAGGTTACTCTATTCAGGGTGCACTGCCCTATGTAAATTTAGGTATTACACTGGCTATGGCAGGTCTTGATTATTCATATGTGCACGAGCCTGATTACGCAATAAAAGATCTAACCCAGGATCGTGAAATAACAAAATATATTAAAAAACTGTGCGATAAGGTTCTTCAGCGATACGAAGAGTGCAAGAAGCCTTCATTTAAGCTTATGCCAGGAAATTATGATGTCCGTAAAAAAGAGATCTACTATGATACGGACAATATCCACGAGATGCAACTTGAATCTATCATGGTATGTGATCAATGCCGCGGAGTATTGAAGATTGAAACCACTTCATCGATAAACCCCTTGTGCCTGGGCATTGAAATTCCCTCAGGCGCATGTGACCAATGTATTAGCGAAGGCTATCGCCTGCTTGACCATGCGCTGTCAGGCAATAGATATAAATATGTTCAACTCATTGACAGAATAAACAAGAAATATGTTATGTATTAAGAAATAAACAGCATCTCCCACAGTCTTGGAAATGGCCACAGGTTATCACTTGCTACTGTCTCTATCAAATCTACTTTACTTCGCAAAGCCTCCATTTGAGATTTAACATCATAAGCATACTGTTTTGCCTGCTCTATCTCATCATGCATTGCCGTTACCTTCTCAATTAATCTGGCAAGCTTATTAGCTTCTTTGATAATATCATTGCTTAATACAGCAATCGTTTCACACAATTGCTTTTGTGCATCTAGCGGTGCTCCGTCGCCCAGAAGATCTTTGATCCGTAAACACGATGAAGCTATTGAATTTTGATAACGCAATGCTGCTGGTATTACCTTTGTCTGTACCATATCAAGAAGTGTTTTTGCTTCTATATCAACTTCCTTTATATACCGTTCCAGCCTGATAGTATAGCGCGCTTCCAGCTCAACCGTTGAAAGTATGCCGTATTTGTTAAAAAGTTCTTTAGCTTTATCGGTAACTAAATCCTCCAGAGCCTCGGCAGTAACCTTCTTATTGGGCAAACCACGTTTTGCTGCTTCCTTCTCCCATTCTTTTGAATAATTATCACCCATAAAAAGGATAGGTTTTACTGTTTTAAACTCTTCCCGTATAACATCAATGGCTGCCTGCCTTACATCGCCGCTCTTTGTTCTAATTTTATCGGCAAGTATATCAAGGCTTTCAGCTACAATAGTGTTGAGTATTGTAATCGGTAATGCTATGGATTGTGATGAGCCTACAGCCCTGAATTCAAACTTATTGCCGGTAAAAGCAAAAGGCGAGGTGCGGTTGCGGTCGGTATTATCCTTACTTAGCACAGGCAGTGTTGAAAGCCCCATGTCAATAATAGCCTTATTGGTAGCCTTTGTTATAACACCCTGTTCTATGTCATATAAAATCTTTGTTAGCTGCTCGCCTAAAAATACTGAGATAATTGCAGGCGGTGCCTCATTTGCACCTAATCGGTGATCATTGCTGCTGGAAGCGATAGATGCTCTCAGTAAATCAGCATGATAGTACACTGCTCGTATGGTTGCCGTTAAAAAAACTAAAAACTGAATATTATCCTGCGGTGATTGACCGGGATTAAGCAGGTTATTACCAAAATTATCTGATAATGACCAGTTGCAATGCTTCCCTGAACCATTGATACCTGCAAAAGGTTTTTCATGAAGAAGTGCCGCAAGCTTATGTTTTTGGGCAACACGCTTTAATGTTTCCATAATTAAATGGTTATGGTCAACAGCAATATTAGCTTCTTCAAATATTGGAGCTATTTCATACTGGGCGGGAGCAACTTCATTGTGACGTGTTTTTGCAGGAATCCCCAATTTATATAATTCTTCTTCCACATCATGCATATATGAAAGTATCCGCTCCTTAATGCTCCCAAAATAATGATCCTCCAGTTGCTGTCCTTTTGACGGTGGAGCGCCAATAAGGGTACGCCCGGTTAACACAAGGTCAGGACGTTTGTAATAGTAATCCATATCTATAAGAAAATACTCCTGCTCAGGACCAAGGGTTGCTAAGATTCTTGT
>JAKPOE010000146.1 GCA_029548025.1 Spirochaetota bacterium | reverse complement strand
AAAATGCCGGCAGTTGCCATAAATGAAAGCTGAAAGCCGGCGCTAAATATTTCATAAGGGTATATGCACAGTATAATACAGGCTGCACAGCACAAAAGATTTATGCTGTGTTTTTGCATATTCAATAGTACTGCTGTTGCTGCAACTGCGCACATGATGGATGCTCGCAACAGCGATACCGGCTGATAGGATATATAAAGATATATCAGTACGCCAGATGACGCTATCATCACTGACATTTTTTTGGGAGCTTTGCAAAGCCTGCATAGCGCAAGGATTGTAGCCATAATAATGCCTACGTGAAGTCCGCTTGCCGCTAAAACATGGAGGACGCCTGCTTCTTTAAATGCCATCTGTACATGCGGATGGATAATTTCTTTATTGCCTAAATACAGTGCAGCTAACAGTGATGCCGCATCATGCGTCATGGTACGGTAAAGAGAATGTTGAAGTAGTTCCTGCACTTTTGTGCGATAGTTTTTGGCAGCAACGGTATGCATAATAATTGAATTGTTGCTCAGATAAAATACAGAGCTTATCCCCCGCTGTGCAAGATACTGTTTGCTGTTGTTCTCATTGCGTGTGGGGTAGGCAGTAGCATTAAATACAATGACATCATTGTTATGTATGGTATGGACATGATCAAAATGACAGTATGCTTTATACTGTCCATTTATGCCTGTGCACCAGATAGTAGCGATTGTATTGTACCGTTTATGCTGGGTATGCAAAACTTTCCCATGAAATATGCCTTTGTGTGGTGCAATTTTGTATGCACACATTGCTATGGTGCGGAACGATGCGGTCGCGATAACTGCAGCAATCCATATAAAGGCAATTGCTATTTTCAATAAGGCTATTATTTTATTTTTATTAAATGAATAAAGTAATGTGTAGATTAAGGCAAAAATGAATAAAAAAGACACTAAGTCAATGATAGAGATAAAAGGATAATATGACACTGACAGTATATACTGATAGGTATGGAGTATTGAAGAACAGGCACATGATGACGCTGCAATGGATGGTATTCCCCATCCTGCGATGTATTTGTTATAATCTTCCCATTTTATACACAACACTTAATGCTATTCCGCTTTCTTTTTTTGTTGATGATTCGCCCATACCAAAACTACCATACTGGGCATAAATGTCAATGAGCATTTTTATTTCGGATGATAATGTGAAAGCACTGCAAATGGCAATATTTCCACCCGCACCGCCATCATAGCTGGAAGATGCTGGAGGCAAATCTAAATAAAGTCCAACTGCTATGCCAGGTTGAAACACAGCGTGAAGTGGATAAAAATATTTTCCCTTCACAGCAGCAACAGGATGGCTTACTGCAACATCAGGTTTACTATCCGATGTGTACTGCATGTAGGTTAATGAAAATTCACCAGCAAACTGGCGAACAAAAATACAGGCAATCAATCCACCTCCATACACTGCACCGTTACTATCAACAGTAGATTGTTTGTTGTCAACCCAGCCTTCATATGAAATTGAGTTGGTGCCTCCTATAATGGTTGCGCCAATATAGGTAAAAAATAATTCCTGAGCATAGACTATATTGTTTGTACTGCATAAAAAAAATAAAAAGATTACCAAAAAACCAGTTTTATAACAATATTGCTTCAATAATATACCATCCATTGTCACTGTATATTTAATGGATTTTTAACAGACTGTGCACTTGTTGGTGGTTTAAAGTCAAAATATCCATTAGGGATATTTTCTCCAGCAATCAAATTGGAAATTGTATAGGTGGTTGAATCGCCCTGTTTATCTTTAAGTATAAGCTTCTTAAGTAAAAAATTACTATCAGCAACAATGACTATTTCCGGATAAGCTTTTTCAAAATTTCGCAATTTAATAGTATAACCGCCAGTACCCTGCGCAGCCAGTAAAGCATTATATCCTGATACAATTGATGCAATGCCTCCTGAATACCCGTCGCCAACATCCTGAACTCCGCAAATGTTGGATGATTTGTCGTATACCCATAATTTTTTGCCGTTGGTGACTATTGATTTACCACCCGGTGCTGTAAGGTTAATGTAAAGTTTGTCCGGAGCTTTATATTTAAATGTACCTGTGTAGGTAAATCCGTTTGATGTTGTCCACGAAATATTACCGCTCAGCGTATTTATAGAACGCATTCGCTGTTGAAACCGAATTACTGCTTCTTCGCCCGTCAAAGCAAATAATGAAGATATGACAATAAACACCAGTGCCATTATAACGAATAACTTTTTCATTGTATCATTAATCCTTAACTCTATACTGTTAGTATTCTATAATACTATAAACTATACATGCAATGATAATTTTTTACACCTATCTAAAAAACGAAAATGTCATGCTCGTTTCTGAAATTGTATAGGTAACAAATCCATGTAGAGATGACTGGATGATATTACAGCGTAAGGTAAAAAGTTTTTTTGGCAACTATTTTTTTATAGTATAGCCACCTCACCAAATTGTTTGTTTCACTTTGTCTATGTCGCATGGCAAACTAAAGTTGTTGTGATTTGGTTTTAGGAGGATAAAATACACCTATGATCACAAAAGGATTTTTTGCCCATCCATGGAATTGTCTGGTTGTGCCAAGGTAAAAATAAATATCTTTTGATAAAAATTCATCATAGTATTTTTGTTGTACTTTTATTGCAGCTTCTTTTCCATCCCCTCCAGATTTTTTTAAGCAATTCCAGAAAAGCTGTCCCAATTCCCAATCCTCAACCAAAAGTGTGGAAGTTTTCCCTTTAGAGTCGGATAATCGGTATGAAAACTTATACGGAAGTTTTTTAACAAGTCGAAAAGTATCTTTAATTTGCCTTTCTTCTTCAGTGGAAAAAAGAACAGTCTGTTGTGTATTATATATTATTTTTTTGATTATGTCTTCTGGCCACTCTTTTTCTTTTTCTTCAACGAAAGTGAAAGCATCAATTTTATTTGGTTTAAACATAGCTAACGATAATTCGTTTTTAGTATTTGCTTTTTCAATGAGGGCATCTATTTCTTCATAGATCTTTACTTTTCCAAGTATTAGATCTTTTCTTTCCTGCCATCCGTTTCTGGTACCAATTTTATCACCTAATTGTAAACTGTTGATATCGCTAATATAATAACTTTCTGGACGGGGATCTGATGTATTTTTGATTATTTCGACGTCCATCCATTGATATTTTTTATAACGTTTTTTATATTCTAACAACCTGAATGGTACAGGATATATCCGGATCCATGAACCATCTGACTTTATACCTGCCGTACAAACAATTTCTAAATATTTTTTGGAAAGTGTTGGATAGGTTTTCACAAGAATAAGAATTCGAACTCTTTCTTTATTCATAGATGTATAGCTTCAATTCCAAGTTTTTTTTCAAGAATACTGGCAATAACAGAACGGTGACAATACGATTTTTCGTTCTCAAAACATGTTAATACAAGCCTATTTTTTTGGAAATATATCCCCTGTATATCCTTAATAATGGAATTGTGATTTTTAATAATATCTAATTCATATTCTTTGAACAAATTATAGTAATCTTCAGCGGTTGCAAGGTTTTTTCTTTTTTGTGATTCTATTCCAAGTTCAGGTAAATGAATATATTCTATGTTAGAGTTTTTGATTGTTGAACCAAAAATTTTTTTTGAAAAACCATATTTCATACTAATGGGGTTTTTTCTTACATCTATAACAATATTAATTGCATTTCTAATGAGTTTATTAATATATTGATCTATGGTCAATCCCTCGTATCCTAGTGTAAATAATGAACGTGTTATATTCTGTTCATCTTTTAATACGTTGCTGTCAATTGTCACATTGTTTTTTATTTTATTTTTTATTGCATAATAGGGAAATGTATTATATATATAAGACAGCAAATCCTCTCCTTTGATTTTTTTGTATTTATTATATAATTTTATAAGATTATGTCGATCATCTGGTTTTAATGAATCAAAGTAATTATAATCATTTTTCAATATTATTATGTTTTCATTAGTTATAATGTTTATTCGTTCAAGATTATTCAAGTCAGCATATACCTGGTAAGAAAAAGGCCCATATTCATAAGGTATAAAATAATACAAAGGGTTATGCGACATTTCATTGTTATATAAAAAAAGATATCTCTGAAAATCAGATTTTTTTAAAGATCCGCCAAAGGCCTTCAATAATGCAAGAATAAATTTTTGCCGGTATAATGCTGGTATATTTTTTTTATCTTTTTTCATTTAACAATAATTATCAAATTACAGACTTAACAATATAGATATAGTATACTATAAAAAGTCAATATAATTATTTTTGTACCCATCAAATCATTTGTTTTGTCCTTAAGCCACCTCACCTATGATTGAAAGCAGGTTTCATTGATCCACACTATGAATGGCAGATGACGGTATTGATATGCGGCATCAATGCCATAGCCAGCTACCCATACATCGGGGACGGTAAATCCAATATAATCAATTCCCAATTGCTTGCGGATAGTCTGAACTTCCTGGGTAGGATTATCCAGACGTTTATACAGCAAGCTGCATATCTTTAGTGAACGGGCATTGCGCTCATATAAAAGATAATTTTTAAGCCATGATAATGTAAATCCCTGATCGGCAATGTCTTCAACTAACAAAATATCACGGGCTTCTATATTTTTTGGCGATAGTTCCAGGGTTACTGCCCGGTAATGTTCGCCACTTGATTTTATGGTTTCATCGTATACACTTGTTTTGATGCAGTGAATGCTTGTGTTAATACCACCCTGTGCATATAATGCCCGTGCAAGATCGGCAGTAAACATAAATGATCCTGTCAGCACCATCATTATATCGATATGATTTGAATGATTCATGTCACGAACTATATCACCTGCAAGTGCTGCAGTTCGGTTTTTAATACATGTTTCACTGATGAGAAGTGAACGGATTTTTTCGTCATTTTTTAGCTGTGCTTCAATGGCAGCTAATGCATTGATTTCGGAGCTATCGCACACACCTTCTTTTTGAACTTCAATAATTGTATCGTATTGGTAAACCGGGATACCCATAGCATTCCTCATGAAGTAAAAATGTATATCAATAAACCTAACACTCAGAAAAAGATATTATAGTCAATACTTTTTATATGGTATGATACATGAGCATATGCTGCCAAAGTAAAACTATTTATTTTCAAAGTTACCGTGTATTTTACTCTGGGTAATCAGCAATGGTTTTATGAGTTTTAACAATTCATTTTCGGTTAATTCTTTTTTTGGTATCTTGAATAATTCAGAAAGCGCATAGCAGCAAAGTTCATACGTATGGACACCGCTACCTCTGGGTGGTTGAGGTCCACCATAACCTGCAAAACCAAAGGTATTGATCATCTCAATGGAATCATGTGGCATAGCTTTCAATGACGCCCCTTCCTGTATTTCTTTGGTATTTGCAGGTATATTGAGTACCAGCCAGTGCACCCAGTTGTGTGCCATGGGATGGCGATCAACAAAGGTAACAGCAAGCGAGCGAGCTTCTTTGGGAACGTCATGTATTGCAATATGCGGGGAGATGTTCTGACCGCCGGGTATTCCTTTCATGGCATATTGTACAGGGATTATTCCCCCGCTGGCAAACGAATTGGATGTTATATTCATAGCTCCCTCCGTTATGTTTATATATTACAAAATAGTATAAAATGTGCTTTTAATGTAATACATTCCTTGCAAAAATTTCCATGATAATGCTAATGAAAGATTCAGATTTTTAACTTTATGACATATAATGCAATACATCATTACAAATATGATACTATGATTACTATAAGTAGTCAAGTCATAATTTTTATTTGACATTGTTAGCAATGTAACTATATTGATACCTGTGGGGTTTAAGGTATGTTTGTATATGCATAGGGGGATATATAATGGGTTTAGCAGTTAAAATTTATGAGGCGTTTAAGGATGATGAAACAAAGGCAAGGGTTCTGGCTGATGTTATTGAATCATTAGAACAGATTATTAAGGTCAATGAAGTCGCAACTCGCTCTGACATAAAAAACACCGAGCTGGCTCTTACGAAAGAGATTGAGCAAATCCGCAA
>JAKPOE010000129.1 GCA_029548025.1 Spirochaetota bacterium | reverse complement strand
TGATATCATACAGTCAAAAAGACCGCAGGCGTTAAGCAAGCTATTGGCGCTCAATACCTCATTAGCGCTGTATGTTCTTGATCACAGCTCTTCAATTGAAAAAAATTATAAGGATGCGCTGGAAGCCATACACAGCGGTTGTGTTGCATCTACGGTTAGCAAACTACAGGAGGTTTAATGCAATGCAGTTTTCACTGGCACTTATGAAGCAAAAAAAGCTGGAAGAAAAACAGTTGATTATTGCACTGTGTAAAGAACACGCCATGCGAAAACGCCCCATGTATGATTGGAGTTTTAATAGTAAAATTGCTATTATTGCAGAGGTAAAGAAAGCTTCGCCATCAAAGGGGATCATTAAAATAGTTGACCCTGCTGAACAGGCAGTGCGCTATCAGCAGGCAGGAGCAAAAGCTATCAGCGTCCTTACGGATAGCCATTATTTTGGCGGAAGCTTTGATGACCTGTGTCATGTTGCCAATGTGGTAACCCTGCCGGTGCTCTGCAAAGAATTTATATGTTATCCCGAGCAGATTGATGCAGCATATCTATGCGGTGCCGACAGTGTTCTTTTAATCAATGCAATGCTTACCGCTTCAGAATTAAAAACACTGTATGATTACACTATTGCAAAACACCTAACCCCCCTTATTGAAATCCATGCACTCAGCGAATTAGATACCGTGCTTACACTGAAACCACAACCACAGTACATCATGGTCAATATGCGCAATCTCAACACGATGGAGATTGACTACAAAACCGGCACCGAAGCATTACAGACAATTCCATCATCTGTAATAAAAATATGTGCAAGCAGTATTGATAGCCCCCATCTGCTACGACATATAAAAGAAAAAACAGGTGCAACTATTTTTCTTGTTGGAACAGCCCTGATGCAAGCTGAAAACCCGCAAACTTTTTTACAGGAGCTATCCGATGTTTGTTAAATTTTGCGGATTTACAAAACCAGAGGATGTGGAAGCTGCATGTTTGCTTGGTATAAGTGCATGCGGATTTATTTTTTATCAGCAATCAAAACGTTTTTGCAACCCATCAGATGCAGTACAATGTATAGCAATCTGCAAAAAACATGGCGTTATGAGCGTGGGTGTTTTTGTGGATAATGATCCTCTTTCAATACTGTCACTGGCAGGTGCCGTTAAACTGGATGCCATTCAGATATATACTATAGAATTATACTATGAGCTATCGCCACACTATAGCATTATTTTTGCTTTGCGTGTTAGCAATAATTTTTCTTTTAATACTACCCCGATAATTCATAAAAATGATATGTATCTATTTGATACGTATGACCTTGCATCATTTGGAGGAACCGGGAAACCATTTGACTGGAATAGCATTGCCGGATTTAATCAGATGGGAAGAACCATTATCGCAGGAGGTCTAAACAGCAGCACTATTCCAATGCTGTGCTCGGTGATGCAACCGTTTGGCATTGACATCTCCACGGGCATAGAAGACAAACCCGGCATCAAAAATATTTATAAAATGAATTCAATTATACAGACCATCAAGGAGTTAGGCTATGACATATCCCGATAGTAATGGTTATTTTGGAACATTTGGCGGAATGTTTGTGCCCGAGACTTTAGTAAACGCACTTACAGAGCTTAATGAAGCATACAACTATTTTTTGCACCATGACACAATGCAGAACCAATTAAACGAGTTGCTTCATCACTATGCAGGCAGGCCAACACCGTTGTACTTTGCTCAAAGGCTTTCAAAACAAACTGGCGTACAATTGTATTTCAAGCGTGAGGATCTACTCCATACCGGAGCTCACAAATTAAACAATACCCTAGGGCAGGGATTGCTGACACAGTTTATGGGGAAAAAACGCATTATTGCCGAAACAGGTGCCGGTCAGCATGGTGTTGCCACCGCAACGGTTGCAGCGCTTTTAGGGCTTGAGTGTACCATCTATATGGGACAGGTGGATATAGAGCGCCAGATGCCTAATGTCAAGCGCATGAAGCTTTTAGGCGCTGAGGTTATCCCCGTAACATCAGGTAGCCAGACGCTGAAAGACGCCATCAATGAAGCACTGCGCGATTGGGTGCGCAATGTTAAAACTACCCACTATCTACTGGGGTCGGTTAGCGGTCCACACCCCTTCCCAACCATTGTCAGGGACTTTCAAAAAATTATAGGCTCTGAAACCAAACAGCAATTCCAGGCGCTCTATGGAACCTTACCTGATTATTGTGTTGCCTGCGTTGGTGGCGGCAGTAACGCTGCTGGCTTTTTTTATGATTTTATTGGGTCGACAGTTAAGTGTATAGGTGTTGAAGCTGCAGGGAAAGGACTATTCCCCGGCGGTCATTGTGCATCACTGACCCTGGGCATCCCCGGAATCCTCCATGGTAGTTTAAGCTATCTGCTGCAAACCAGCGATGGACAGGTAATGGACGTTTATTCCATATCTGCTGGGCTTGATTACCCCGGAGTTGGCCCCGAACATAGCTTCTGGAAAGAAAGCAATGCAGTCCACTATGTTACCTGCACCGATGAACAGGCGCTTAAAGCATGTATCACATTAACACAAACAGAAGGCATCATCCCGGCATTGGAAAGCAGCCATGCATTGGGCTATGTTTTGTGTAATAGTCAAAAATTCAATGGCTCAAATGTCATAATAAACCTTTCAGGACGCGGGGACAAAGATCTTGATACCATATTAAAGGAAGTGAAGCTATGAAATACAACGGTTTTTATCTGGTTGGAAATTACCCCGATGAGGAAACATTTTTACAGGCTGCAACCATAGGACTGCACTACTTTGATTTTATGGAAGTAGGACTGCCATTTAGCGACCCTATTGCCGACGGACCCGTACTGGCATCAGCCTCCCACAAAGCATTGCAGAATGGTGCTACTACCGATAATGTTTTAAAAAATATTAAAAAGATCAAGGATTACATCATCAACAATAATTGTAATAAAAAAATATACATTATGACCTATGCAAATAAGGTGTACCATACTACTATTGACCGTACTATTGCTCTGTTTGCAGATAGTGGCGTTGATGGAATAATTTTAGCTGACGTCCCCTATAAAGAATCTGCACGCTTTAAACAATATACTGATAGCTATCATTTAGATTACATCCATTTT